>JAGQSN010000150.1 GCA_020439555.1 Acidimicrobiales bacterium
ACAAGCTGGCCATCCGCTCTGCCCGGGCCGTCGAGGTCACCGAACAGCAGATGCCCCGGTACCACGCGATCGTCGCCGACCTGTGCCAGCGGGGCGACATCCCGATGCCCCGGCTGTATGTCTCACCGGACCCGCAGCCGAACGCGTTCGCCACGGGCCGCAACCCCGCCAACGCCGCCGTGTGCGTGAACCAGGGAATCCTCGACATTCTCACCTGGGAGGAGCTCCAGGGTGTCCTCGCCCACGAGATCAGCCACGTCCGCAACCGCGACATCCTGATCAGCTCCGTCGCTGCCGCGATCGCCATGGGGATCACCTTGCTGGCCCGGATGGCGATGTTCGCGGGCATGTTCGGTGGCCGGGACCGAGACGACAACGTGCTCGGAACGCTGGCCCTCGCGATCCTCGGCCCGATCGCTGCGGCATTCCTCCAGATGGCTCTCAGCCGCAACCGTGAGTACGCAGCGGACGCCAGCGGTGCTCGTCTGCTTGGCACCGGCGAACCTCTCGCCCGAGCACTCGAGAAGCTCGACCGTGGTGTGCACATGGTGCCCCCGCAGGCCGACCCGGCCCACGCCTCGGCCTACATCGCGAACCCTTTCGCGAACTTCCGCGGCGGCCTCTCGTCGTTGTTCTCCACCCATCCGCCCATGGACGAAAGGGTGGCCCGCCTTCGCTCCGGCGACTGGCGGTGACGGATCCCACCGGTCGGGTTCCCCCCTCCTGCCCGACCCGTCGATCGACGGTGCCCTGGTCCCCGCCCCAGGGCACCGTCACGGCGCGCACGAGCCCCCGGCATGACCGGGGGCTCGTGTTCGGTGGGCCGAGTTGGATTTGAACCAACGTAGGCATAAGCCGACGGGTTTACAGCCCGTTCCCTTTGGCCACTCGGGCATCGACCCAGGGATCGTGGACTCTAGCAACGAGCCGTCGCGCCTTCTAACCCGGTTCGGGGACTCCCGGTAACCTCGGGCCATGCCCAGCTTCGATGTCGTGTCCGAGGTCGACATGCAGGAGGTCCGCAACGCCGTGGACCAGGCGGCTCGCGAGGTCGCCAACCGCTACGACTTCAAGAACACCAACACCACCGTCGAACTAGCCGACGACGCCATCAAGATGGCGACCTCGTCGGAGGACCGCCTGATAGCCCTGCGGACGCTCCTCGAGGAGAAGCTCGTGAAGCGCAAGGTGTCCCTCAAGTCCATCGACTACGGCAAGGTCGAGGAGGCCTCGGGGGCCACGGTCCGCCAGACGGCTGCCATCGTCGCCGGCATCTCGTCGGACAAGGCCCGTGAGCTCAACAAGTTCATCAAGGACCTCGGGATGAAGGGCATCCAGTCGCAGGCCCAGGGCGATCAGCTGCGGGTCAACGGCAAGAAGCGTGACCAACTCCAGGAGGTCATCGCCGCCCTGCGCGAGGCGGACCTCGGGATCCCCCTCCAGTTCCAGAACTTCCGAGACTGACGCCTCAGACGACGATCAGTAGTTCGTGGGCTGCTCGTGAGGCGGCCAAGTAGATCTGGGCTGCGTCCATTCCCGCGGTGTCGACGACCACGCCGTCGTACTCGACACCCTTGTGTGACCAGGTGTCGCCTGCCGTGATCGACGCGACGTTCGGCCAACGTGATCTCAGGTCGGCTGCCGCCTCGGCGACAACGCGGTCGCGTACGACGGGATCCGGCGGACCTTCCACCTCGCGAACCGAGGTGCCGGTCGGCCGGATACCGACAAGCTCGACGGCATCGATGCCGTGCGCGGCGGCGTGGTCGTTCAGCCAGTCGGCGATCTCGGCGGACATCCGGTAGGCGGTGGCCATCTCGACGGGCTCGACTCCCAACCGGCGTGCCGCCTCGCGCAGGCCGAGCCCGTGCGGCGCTGAGCGCTGAGCGTCGTCGCCGACGAGGCTCACCCCCTTGGAACGACGTTGCACCGCCCGCAGTTGGAGGAGCGACAGGTCCTGGGCCTCGTCGACGATCACGTGCCCGTACGTTGCCGGCACCCCCTCGAATCGGGCCCTGACCTCGTCGGCGAGCGCACCGTCGGCCGGGTCGGCCAACCAGGCGTCGACCAGGTCGGCGGGGGCGCCCAGGGACACGAGCGTCGAACGGTTGCGCAACCGGCGCAGGGCCTGGTTCGTGGTGCACGGCGGCCACACGTCGGCGGCCGCCTTCGAAACTTCACCCGCGGTCAGGCCGTGCCGGTTCGCGAGCAGGTCGACGAACACCTTCCGACGATCCCGGTAGGGAAGGGACCTGGCAGCGACCCGTTCGACCAGTTCGGTGACCTCGTCCTCGCCGATGCGTGTCAGGCCGACCTTGAAGCCCGCTGGTGCGAGCAGCGATTCCTCGAAGCGGTCCAGGATCGGCAGCCAGCGCTCGTCGCTACCCGCCGCGTTGCTCGGCCCGAGCAGGCGGTCGAATGTGGTCTGGAGGATCCGGGCCTCGCCGAGCGTAGGAAGCACGGCGGCGACGAAGCGCAGGAACCGGTCGCTCGGACCGATCACCAGGATCCGGCCGGCGGTCAGGCGGGTGTCGTTGTAGACGAGCCACGCAGCACGGTGCAGGCCGACCACGGTCTTGCCGGTACCCGGCCCGCCGCGCAGCACGAGGGTCTCGGTCGGGTCGAGGCGCACCAACTCGTCCTGTTCGGACTGGAGGGTGGCGACGGCCGTACGCATCTCGGTGCCGCGGCTCCGGGCGAGCTCACTGAGCAGCGGTGACGAGCCCGTGACCTCGCCGGTCGCGAACTCCTCCACGAACAGGTCGTCGATCGCGCCGACGTAGGTGACCCGTCGTTGGAGGCCGAGCGGGTCGTCGAAGCGAGCCCGGTAGAAACCGCCGGCGAACGGTGCCCGCCAGTCGATGACGAGCTGATCGCCTTCAAGGTCGATCCCGTAGAGACCGATGCGCCATGGTCGGTCGTCGTCGATGCGACCGAAGGTCACGAGCTCCTGCTGGAACCGTTCGATCGTCCCGGCGACAACCGCGTCGATGTACTCGTCCGCGAGGGCGTCCGCGCCTCCGCCGGAGATCGTGGCGAGGCGTGTCAGGCGGGTCTGCACCGCCTCGCGGGCGCGCGTCAGTTCGTGACGTTCGACTTCGAGGTCGACGGGCTGGCCGAGGGACACGATCGCTTCCGATCCGGGCGACAGGGCCTTCCACGATACGAACCCTGTCAAGCCCCTCGCCGTGACGGGATGGAGTTGAGGCTGCTCAGCTTCGAAGGGCAGCCCGTGAACTTCGGTCGCTGTCCAGGTGGTGGCCGGCGAGGTGCGGCTCCTCTGCGACATCGACGGCGTGAAGAGAACGGACGTCATGGGAGAACGGCCCCGGTAGGAACCACTGGCCGAGGCGCCGGCGTACCGCCGCGGGACCTTCGATGGTCACGGTTCCGGACTTCACTGCTGACGTCCACGTGGCTTCTCCGAGGAAGATCTCGGCGAAGGACGGCGTGGTGCCGCGAACGATCGCATCCGGCTCGTAGCCCGGGTGTCGCATGCAAACGGATGCTCCGTCCTCTTCGATGACGATCCAGATCGAGACCGCCTCGGGTGCGGTGTGGTCGAACTGGATGACGAGCCGCGGCGCCGGGAGGCCGTCGACCTGGACGAACCGGTGCATCCACCACATGAGGGTCGTGGCTTCGACGTCCTCGACGTCGATCTCCTCGTACTGCCACTGGACGGCCCAACGCCCGAGGTCCACCACCACCTGACCCAGGCCTTCTCCTGCCGGCGTGAGGTGGTAGTCCGAAGTGGAACGTCCGGGAGCGCTCCACCGGGTCACGATCCCGTGGCGTTCGAGGTGGCGGAGCCGCTTCGAGAGGAGGCTGCGAGACAGGCCGGGTAGACCGCGTGCGATGTCGTTGAAGCGTGTGCTGCCGATCACGAGCTCCCGCAGTATCAACGGGGTCCAGCGGTCAGCGAGGACGGTGCTCCCGATGGCGACGGGGCAGTAGCGGCCGTAGTCGTTCACACCCATGGCTCGGATCGTCGCGCCGGCGAGACCGTCTGTGTAGTCCAGAAATTGGACCGGATTAGTCCATTTCCAGCACTGGTCTGTCGCGGCCGGAGTAGAGACGGTGATCGCATGGAAACGAGCACAGGAACAATCACAGCAACCGCCGGCTCGACCGGAGGCACCGAGGTCTCGGTCGGTGTCGAACCGCTCTCCCCCGGTGACGACCTGGTCGCCTGGGTCGCGTCGGTCGGCCCGGAGCTCGAACGCCACGCCGACCGGCACGACCGGGACGGGACGTGGGTGCAGGAGTCCTACGTGCTCCTGAGCGACAGCGGCTACATGGCTGCCGGGGTGCCGGTCGAGCTGGGCGGTCTCGGGGCGAGCATCTCGGAAGTGAGCGCGGCACAGCGCGAGATGGCGCGCTACTGCGCTTCGACGGCATTGGCGACGTCCATGCACCAGCACGTCACCGCGTTCACGGCGTGGCGGTACCGCCGCGGCATGGCCGGGGCCGAGGCAACCTTGCGGCGCGTCGCGGAGGAACGGATCGTGTTGGTCTCGACCGGGGCGGGTGACCTGACGCGGCCTCGAGGCGAGGCACGTCGGGTAGACGGTGGGTTCGTCGTGAGCGGCCGCAAGGTCTTCGCCAGCGGTTCACCCGTCGGGTCGGTGATGTCGACGATGTTCGCCTACGACGACCCCGACCGTGGGTTGCGGGTCCTCAACATGCCGGTCCCCTTCGCCGATCCGGGCGTGCGCGTCCTGGAGAACTGGGACGCGCTGGGGATGCGGGGAACCGGCAGCAACGACATCGTCATCGAGGAGGTGTTCGTGCCCGACGAGAAGGTCATGGCCGACCGTCCGCACGGTGTCATCGACCCGCCGCTCCAGGTCGTCCTGACGATCGGCTTCTCGATCGTGGCCGGCGTCTACCTCGGTGTCGCCGAAGGGGCGAGGGACAAAGCGGTAGGTGTGGCCGGTCCCTCCGATGACCCGATCGTGCAGCGGCAGGTCGGGTTGATGGACCACCGCATCCGGGTCGCCGGGTGGGCGTTGGACGGGGCGTTGCAGGTCGTGGGCGACGACCCGGCCCCGTCGATGTCGACCCTGCAGGCCGTTTTCACCGCGAAGCGTGAGATAGTGCTGGCGTCGATGGAGATCTGCGACCTGGCGATGTCGGTCGCCGGCGGTCGCGGGTTCGCGAAGGGTTCGCCGATCGAACGGGCCTACCGGGACGTGCGAGGCGGCCCGATGCATCCGTTCAACCCGGAGCAGACCCTGTTGCTGGGTGGACGGCTGGCCCTCGGAGTCCCCTGCGACGAGTGGTGACGATCCCTCCCGCCGGATGAAGGCGTCGGTGTCGTCCTTCGATGGTCGACACGTGGCCCGTCCGTGGCCGTGTCATGCTCGCCGTAGTGGACGGCTTACAGGAACGACCGACCGAGGCGGCCGATGCGATCGGTTCGGCCGCCCGGTCCGGTCGTGGGCGAGCACCGGGTGCGTCGTACGTGAAGGTCGTGTTGGTCGTCTTCGGGGTGCTGTTCGTGTTTCTCGCCCTGGTGGCCGGGCGAGCCGACGGGCCGACCGGGGTCGACTCGTCCGTGTCGGACTGGCTGGCCTCGAACCGATCCGACGCACTGATCGGTCTGATGGAGGTCTGGACCCATGCCGGATCGTCGGCTGCCATCTGGGCCGTCGGGTGCGTGTGCATCACCGTCGGGGTGGCCACCCGCCGCTGGAGTTGGTTCTGGACGATCGTTCCGACCGCCGCCGCATCGGGGATCACGGCCAACCTGCTGAAAGGGGTGTTCGACCGTCCCCGGCCGACGGCACCGGTCGCGTTGCGTGACTTCCTCGGCACGTCGTTCCCGTCGGGTCACGCGGCGACCGCGTCGGCACTGATCGGAGCGATCGCCCTGGTGTGGGCGTGGGAACGACCTGGGCGGGCGCGCCTCGCGGCCGTGTGCTGGCTCGTCATCACATTGGGGGTCGACCTCTCCCGGATGGTGCTGGGTGCTCACTGGTTGACGGATGTGACGGC
Source organism: Acidimicrobiales bacterium (assembly GCA_020439555.1). GTDB lineage: Bacteria > Actinomycetota > Acidimicrobiia > Acidimicrobiales > Iamiaceae > Aquihabitans. The sequence goes on from JAGQSN010000150.1 coordinate 6,001, forward strand.
GGGCCATCTCTTCGGATCGTGCTGGGTGGCAGTCGCGGCGCTGTGCGGCAAGCGGCCGAACGCGACGGATCCTTCTCGGGCGGTGGAAAACGGAGTCCCGACCGACCTCGGCGGGTAGGACCGCGTGCCTTCCGGGCGATCCTGTGCCACGATGTTGTGACACTCATTGCGACAAAAGGTTGGAGGCGTGATGGTGAGCACGGACGACCTGTTCCCGGCTGGGCTGCGAGACGTCCGCTATGGCGAGGTGCTGCTCCTCTCCGCGTCGCAGGACGGCACCTTCAGTGCCGCGGTCTACAACACCCTGGGGCTGAACGACTGTCCGCAGGACGCGTGGAACCGCCTCGATCCGACGGAAATCGCCGCACGGCACGGCGTGATCGCCGCGATCCTCAACGGACCTCGTCACTGGGTGCTCGACGAGATCGTGAAGCTCGACTCGGGCCAGGACCGGGTGTTCGCCCGCTTCGGTGACCTCGACATGTTCCTGGCCGCAGTACTCGAACTCGGACACGAACTCCCGACCCCCGGCGCCTACGTCGAACGACGCGTGGCGCGGGAGACGATCTTCCGCCTGCGTGCCGACTCCACCGCTCACGAACTCCACTCGCCCGATGGCTCTACCTACGTGATGCAGGCGTACTCGCTGGCAGTGGATTCGGCCCAGACGATCGACAGCCTGCGGACGTTGGGGGACCGGCTCGCGTTGCCTGACGGCTGGTCCTTCGAGGTTCGGACGCTCGACCGCGACCTGGACCTGCTGAGCACGGAGGGTGTCGCGACGATCACGCAGGACGAACTCCAGAACACCTACCAGCGGATCGACCAGGTCACGATCGACGCGATGCAGTAGCGGTCACGACGCTCGTGACGTCGGTCGCATGTGACGTCTGCCGTATTCCGCTGCCTACCTACCGGTAGGTAGGGTGACTGAATGAGGCGACCACACGTCGGGCTGGAGAACTTCGAGCGGGTCTACGAGTACTACCGGCACCACGAACAGAGCATGGCGTTCGCCCGGTTCGCGGGTGCTGTGCTGGCCAGGATCTACCGGCCCGACATCACCTGTGACGACGGTGCGGAGGACGCGATCGCCGATGCGCTCGCCGCCGGCAACCGGGTCGTCATCTCGCCCAACCACACCACCGCGGACGACCAGTACGTGATCGTCGCCCTCGCCCAGAAGCTCCCGGCGCTGCGCTCTGTGCGTGGCAGGGCGTTCATCCCGGCCGAGCCGTCGCTGTTCGGACGTTCGGGCGTGCCCGGCAAGATCCTGCGTCGATCAGTCGACGGGCTCGGTGCGCTGCCCACCTTCAGGCTCGAGGATCTCCGACGCCGCGGCATCGAGATCACCGACGAGGTGAGGCATCGCTACGAGCAGGCGATCCTGCGAGCGAGCGAGACGCAGGTCGCCAAGCTCGTCGCTGGTCACTCGATGGCCGGATTCTGGGAGGGGACCCGCAACCGGATCCGCTACGCAGAGGTGCAACCGCTCCGTAAGGGCATCGCGCACACGGCGATCGCGGCCAGCGAGCACGTCGGTGTCGTCGTCCTTCCCGTCGGGTTCTCCTACGGCGGCGAGCCGGACGACTACCAGCGTCCCGTGCTGCCCGGTCGCCACCAACCGAAGGTGCACGTCGCCCATCCGATCCCTGTCACCACGGCGGATCCGGACAAGCTCGTGGAACTGGTGCACCCGGAGATCCAGCGCTGCGTGGACATCGTGATGGCCCGCTCGGCCTAGCTGTTCGGGCGGAACGCCGGCCCAGAGAAAAACCACGGCGTCGTTGTCGATTCGGAAGGATCCGTTCGTAGATGTGACGAACGGTGCCGACCGGTGCCGTCACCCTCACAAGGGAGACTCCGACCATGACCCAGTACATGATTTCCGTGTGGCACGACGACAACTACGGCGACCTGGACCTCGACGATCCCGACACCCAGAGGATGTTCAAGCAGGTCAGCGACTTGAACGCCGAGATGGAACGTGCCGGCGTATGGGTGTTCGGCGCCGGCCTGAAGTCGGCGTCGTCGGCAACAGTCGTTCGGTCCACCGGCGGGGACGTGTCGATGACCGACGGCCCCTACGCCGAGACCAAGGAGCAGATGGGCGGCTTCTGGATCATCGAAGCGCCTCACCTCGACGCGGCTCTCGAATGGGCAGGCAAGGCTGCGGCCGCTTGCGAGGGGCCCGTGGAGGTGCGCCCGGCTGATGGTTGAGCCGCTCGAAGACGTCTTTCGACGGGAGTTCGGGCGATGTACCGCCACGCTCATCCGGGTCCTCGGCGACGTGGACCTGGCCGAGGACGCGGTCGCCGAGGCGTTCGCCATCGCCTCCAAACGGTGGCCCACCGACGGCACGCCACAGAATCCAGGCGGCTGGATAACGACCACGGCCCGCAACAGGGCGCTGGACCGGTTACGTCGTGAGTCCAAGAGAACCGACAGGTACATCGCGGCGTCGAGAATCGACGGGAACGACGTGACCCCCGAACACGACCCGGTCCGAGATGACCTCGACGGCCTCGTCGAGGTCATCTCGGACGACCAGCTCCGGCTCATGTTCCTGTGTTGCCATCCGGCACTGTCCGCAGACTCCCAGGTCGCCCTCACGTTGCGGCTCCTCGGGGGCCTCGACGTCGGAGAGATCGCTCGGGCCTTCATCGTCCCGGAGCCGACGATCGCCCAGCGGATCGTCCGAGCCAAGCGCAAGCTCCGTGACAACAACGCCCCCTACCGGATTCCGCGGGCAGCGGAACTGCCCGATCGGCTTCGTTTCGTGCTCGCGGCCATCTCGCTCATCTACACGGAGGGCCACACGGCAACAGGCGGAGACGACCTCACCCGGAGCGACCTGTGTGCCGAGGCGATTCGCCTCGCGCGCCTTCTGGTGGACCTGATGCCCGACGAGGCCGAAGCGACCGGCCTCCTCGCGTTGCTCATCCTCACCGACGCTCGCCGTGCGGCCCGCACCGCCGACGACGGTTCGCTGGTCCGTCTTGCCGACCAGAACCGCAGCAAGTGGGACCGGGACCTCATAGCCGAGGGCCTCGATCTGGTCCGGGCATGCCTGCGTCGCAACCAACCCGGCCCGTTCCAGATCCAGGCAGCGATCGCCGCGGTGCACGCCGACGCGCAGCGGTACGAAGACACGGATTGGGGTCAGATCCTCGCCCTTTACGACCACCTTCACCTGCTTCGCCCCGACTCGGTCACGAGTCTCAACCGGGCCGTAGCGATAGGCGAAGCGTCCGGACCAGTCGCAGGCCTCGAAGCGCTCCGGACGATCGACCCGAACAGGGTCGAGGAATACCAGCCCTACCACGCTGCTCGCGCCGACCTGCTGGTCCGATCAGGACGGATCGAGGAGTCGATCGAGGCATACGAAAGGGCCATCGCCCTCACCGAGAACCAGAAGGAGCGGCAGTTCCTGGAACGCCAACTCGAAACCGCTCGCGGCGACCGGTCCGACGATCGTTAGCCGACCTCAGCAGACGTGGGCGAGGGCGCGGTTCGTCGGGCAGAGCTCAGCGCCGATCGAGAGGCTCCCTGTGGGACAAGTCCCGGCAGGGAGTCGCCGCTTGTGTGATGCTCTCGCCCGATGGCCGACCCCCCACCGCTGCGAGTCGCCAACGCGTCGGGCTTCTACGGCGACCGGTTCGCGGCTGTCGAGGAGATGCTCACCGGCGGGGAGATAGACGTCCTCACCGGTGACTACCTGGCCGAGCTGACGATGCTCATCCTGGCCATGGACCGCCTGAAGGACAACACCCGTGGGTACGCGACGACCTTCCTCCGCCAGATGGAGGCCAACCTCGCAACGGCGGTCGCCGCCGGGGTGAAGGTGGTGGTCAACGCCGGAGGCCTCAACCCTTCCGGACTCGCCGACAAGCTTCGTGACCTCGCCGCACGGCTCGCCCTCGACTGCGCAGTCGCGCACGTCGAGGGAGACGACCTGCTCCCGCGCGCGGACGGCCTCGGACTCGGTGCACCGCTGGCGGCGAACGCATACCTGGGGGCGTGGGGGATCGCCGCGGCTCTCGAATCGGGAGCGGACGTGGTCGTCACCGGACGGGTCACCGACGCGTCTCTCGTCGTCGGGCCGGCCGCAGCGCACTTCGGTTGGTCGTCGACCGACTGGGACCGACTCGCCGGCGCGGTCGCCGCAGGTCACGTCATCGAGTGCGGAACCCAGGCCACGGGCGGCAACTTCTCCCGGTTCACCGAGATCACGGACCTGATCCACCCCGGTTTCCCGATCGCCGAGATACATCACGACGGAACCGCCGTGATCACCAAACACCCCGGCACCGGCGGCGCCGTCACCGTCGACACCGTCACGGCGCAGCTCCTCTACGAGATCGGTGGCCCCCGCTACGCAGGCCCCGATGTCACGACACGGTTCGACCGGCTCAGCCTCATCGACGACGGACCCGATCGGGTGCGGATCTCCGGTGCCGTCGGAGAGCCGCCGCCACCGACGTTGAAGGTCGGGGTCAACCGGCTCGGCGGGCACCGCAACGAGGTCGTGTTCGTGCTCACCGGCCTCGACGTCGAAGCGAAGGCCGAACTGGTGAAGGCCCAGATGGGGGCGGCACTCGATCCGTCGGTCACCGTCGACTGGTCGCTCGTGCGCACCGACCACCCGGACGCGGCCGTCGAGGAGGAGGCGAGCGCGCTGTTGCGCGGTGTCGTGCGAAGCGACGACCCCGACCTGATCGGCCGGGCGTTCTCCGGCGCCGCGGTCGAACTGGCTCTCGCCAGCTACCCGGGCTTCCACCTGACTGCCCCGCCGTCGAAGGCCTCGCCGTATGGGGTGTTCACCGCGGCCTACGTGCCGCACGACGAGGTCGACCACGTGGCCGTCACCGCGGACGGGACCCGGACCCGGATCGGTGCACCGACGGAGACGAAGGAACTCGAACCGGTCCCGGAGACGACCGGCCCTCCGCCGCCGACTGGAGGAATCGGCCCCGACGCCACGACCCGACGGGCACCGCTCGGGATCGTTGCCATGGCCCGCAGCGGGGACAAGGGCGGCTCCGCGAACATCGGTGTGTGGGTCCGCACCGACGACGAGTGGAACTGGCTCGCCCACACCCTCACCGTCGACCGTCTGCGAGAACTCCTTCCCGAGGCCAAGGACCTGCCGGTGACCCGGTACGTGCTCGACAACCTCAAGGCGTTGAACTTCGTCGTCGAAGGGATCCTCGGCGAGGGGGTCGCCTCGAACGCACGGTTCGACCCCCAGGCGAAAGCGCTCGGCGAATGGTTGCTGTCCCGACACCTCGACATCCCCGAGGCACTCCTGTGAGCACGACACGAGAACGAAACTCCCGCCGGGGGAGATGCCCGTGACCGCACTGACCTCCACGCTCGACACCCGCTCCGAGGACTACGCCGCCAACCGCAGCGCCCTCCTCGAACAGATCGCTGACCTCGACGCCGAACACGCGGTCGCCGTCGCCGGCGGCGGGCCGAAGTACGTCGAACGCCACCGCGAACGCGGCAAGCTCCTCGTCCGCGAACGCATCGAACTGCTGCTCGACGAGGACTCTCCGTTCCTGGAACTGTCACCGCTGGCGGCTTGGGGGAGCGATTTCACCGTCGGGGCCAGCGTCGTCACCGGCATCGGTGTCGTCGAAGGGGTCGAGTGCGTCATCAGCGGAAGCGACCCGACCGTCCGGGGCGGCGCGAGCAACCCGTGGACCCTGAAGAAGGTCCTCCGGGCCAACGAGATCGCTCTCGCCAACCGGCTTCCGATGATCAACCTCACCGAGTCCGGCGGCGCCGATCTGCCCACCCAGAAGGAGATCTTCATCCCCGGCGGGCAGATGTTCCGGGATCTGACCCGGCTGTCGGCCGCCGGAATCCCCACCGTCTCACTGGTGTTCGGTAACTCCACGGCCGGTGGCGCCTACATCCCCGGGATGAGCGATCACGTCGTGATGATCAAGGAACGGTCCAAGGTGTTCCTGGCCGGGCCACCGCTGGTCAAGATGGCCACCGGCGAGGAGTCCGACGACGAAGCCCTGGGCGGCGCCGAAATGCACGCGCGCACCTCGGGTCTGGCCGACTACCTGGCCGTCGACGAGCTCGATGCCATCCGCATCGGCCGGCGCGTGGTGGCCCGCCTCAACTGGACCAAGCAGGGACCCGCGCCCCGCCCGTACGCCGAACCGCGCTTCGACGCCGAGGAATTGATCGGCATCGTCGGTGCCGATCTGCGCATCCCCTTCGACCCGCGCGAGGTCATCGCCCGGATCGCCGACGACTCCGATTTCGACGAGTTCAAGCCGCTCTACGGCAGCTCGCTGGTCACCGGTTGGGCGTCGGTGCACGGCTATCCGATCGGGATCCTTGCCAACGCACGCGGCGTGCTGTTCTCCGAGGAGTCCCAAAAGGCCACCCAGTTCATCCAATTGGCCAATCGGTCGGACACTCCCCTGTTGTTCCTGCACAACACCACCGGCTACATGGTGGGCCGGGAATACGAGGAGGGCGGGATGATCAAACACGGATCGATGATGATCAACGCCGTCTCCAACTCGACCGTGCCGCACATCTCACTGCTGATCGGCGCCTCCTACGGCGCCGGGCACTACGGGATGTGCGGACGCGCCTACGACCCGCGGTTCCTGTTCGCCTGGCCGTCGGCAAAGTCCGCGGTGATGGGCGGCGCACAGCTGGCCGGTGTGCTGTCGATCGTCAGCCGCGCCGCCGCCGACGCCCGCGGCCAGGCGTTCAACGAGGAGGCCGACGCGGCGTTGCGCGCGGCCGTCGAGGCCCAGATCGAGGCCGAGTCACTGCCGATGTTCCTGTCCGGGCGGCTCTACGACGACGGGGTGATCGACCCCCGCGACACCCGAACGGTACTGGGAATGTGCCTGTCCGCCATCGCCAGTGGCCCGATCGAGGGGACGTCGAACTTCGGCGTCTTCCGGATGTAGGGGAACGAGCATGAGCATCACCAAGGTTCTGGTCGCCAACCGCGGGGAGATCGCC
>JAGQSN010000151.1 GCA_020439555.1 Acidimicrobiales bacterium
ACGCCGGGCAGGAAGCCGGGGACGTCCACGAAGGTCACGAGCGGGACGTTGAACGAGTCACAGGTCCGGACGAACCGAGCGGCCTTCTCGGAGGCCTCGATGTCCAGCACACCCGCGTAGGCGGCAGGCTGGTTGCCGACGACACCGACGGACCGGCCGCCCAGGCGGATGAACCCGCAGACGATGTTGGTCGCCCATCCGGCGAAGTACTCGAAGAACTCGTTGTCGTCGGCGACGGCCTCGATCACCTGGCGCATGTCGTAGGGGACGTTCGCGCTGTCCGGGACCAGGTCGATCAGCTCGGGGGTCGGACGGTCGTGCGGGTCACCGCTGTCGAGCTCCGGTGCCGTCTCCATGTTGTTGGACGGCAGGAACGACAGGAGGAAGCGGACGTCGTCGAGGACGGCCTTGTCGTCGGGGGCGGTGAACGCCGCGATCCCCGACTTCTTCGAGTGCGCCGACGCGCCACCGAGTTCCTGCTGGGAGACGTCCTCGCCGGTCACGGTCTTCACCACGTCCGGTCCGGTGATGAACATGTAGGACGTGTCCTCGACCATGAAGATGAAGTCGGTCATGGACGGGCTGTAGACGGCGCCACCGGCGCACGGGCCCATGATCACGCTGATCTGCGGGACGACGCCGGAGGACTTCACGTTCCGGTAGAAGATGCCGCCGTAGGAGGCCAGACTGACCGGACCCTCCTGGATACGGGCACCAGCACCGTCGTTCAGGCCGACGACCGGCGCACCGACCTTCAGCGCCATGTCCATCAGCTTGTGCATCTTCTCGGCGAACACCTCGCCGAGCGCACCGCCGAACAGGGTGAAGTCCTGGGAGAACACGAACACGGTCCGCCCGTCCACGGTGCCCCAACCACAGATCACACCGTCGGTGTAGGGGCGTTCCTCGATGTCGGCGTTGCGGTGCCGGGCGAGCTGGTCGAGTTCGTTGAACGACCCCTCGTCGAGCAGGTACTCGATGCGTTCCCGGGCCAGCATCTTGCCCCGGTCGCGTTGGCGCTGGACCGACCGTTCCGAACCTGGGTTGAGGGCCTGTTCCTTACGGGCGAGCAGGTCTTCGAGACGCTCACGGATCGAGTGTTCGGGCATGCCAGCCAAGCTAAACCGCGGCCCGTTGAGCCCTGAAACCGTGACGAGGCCACCACGGCGAGCACGGCCCGGCGAGATGGGCCAGGGTTGGAGGATGACCGATGGACCACGCATCCCCCCGCTCGCGCCCGAGGACCGCGACGAACGCACCGCGGCGCTCGTCGAGTCGCTCCGATTCGGCGACGAGGACATGAACCTCTTCGCGACGCTCGCCCACCACCCGCGGTTGCTGCGTCGATGGTCCCAGTTCGGCGGGCTGCTCCTGTTCGGCGGGACGCTGCCCGGTCGCGACCGCGAAGTGCTCATCCTGAGGACCGCCTTCAACACGGGCGCCGACTACGAGTGGGGCCACCACGTCGAACTCGGTACCGCTGCGGGACTCACGCCCGAGGAGATCAGGAGCCTCGCGACCGCCGAGCCGGACCTACCGGAAGCAGATCGGCTCCTCGTCACCGCCGCTGACGAGCTACACGCCACGAACGTGATCTCCGATCCGACGTGGGCTTCGCTGGCCGCCCGTTACGAAACCCAACAGCTCATCGAACTGTGCATGCTCGTCGGCCAGTACCACCTGGTCGCGTTCACGCTCAACAGCCTCGGCATCGAACGAGAGCCCGGCTTCGAGGGGGTCCCCCGATGAACACCCCCGTCGACCCCGAACTGCGCCCCACCGACAGGCTCGCCGGCCGGAAGGTGCTGGTGGTCGGTGCCGGGACCGCGACCCACGGGGTACCGGACGCACCCATCGGCAACGGCAGAGCGACGGCGATCCTCGCCGCCCGGGCAGGAGCGACGGTGGTCTGCGCCGACCGTGACCGTGAAGCTGCCACGGCGACGGCCTCCCTGATCGAAGAGGAGGGGGGAGTCGCCCACGTCGTGGTCGCCGACGTCTCTGACCCGGAAGCCTGCGAGGCGATGGTCACCGAGGCGAACGAGCGCGCCGAGGGCCTCGACGGGCTCGTCCTGAACGTCGGGATCGGTGCCGGGGTGTGGCTGTCGGGCACGACCGTCGAGGACTGGGACCGGGTGTTCGACGTGAACCTGCGAGCCCACTTCGTGGCCTGCCGCACCGCCATGCCGTTGCTGGCGGACGACTCGTCGATCGTGTTCGTCTCCTCGGTCGCCGGGCTGAGACCGGGAAGCCGCATCCCCGCCTACGACACGTCCAAGGCGGCCCTGACCGGCTTGTGCCGGCACGTCGCCATGGAGGGAGGCCGTCGAGGCATCCGTGCCAACGTCGTCGCACCGGGCCTCATCGACACTCCGCTCGGTCGTTTGGCGACCGCAGGGCGGCCGAACAGGACAGCCGCCCCGGTGCGTCTCGGCCGTCAGGGAACCGCGTGGGAGGTCGCCGCACCGATCGTGTTCCTCCTCTCCTCGGAAGCGTCGTACGTGACCGGCCAGGTACTCGCAGTCGACGGAGGCCTGTCAACGGTCTGAGGCAGACCGCAGCGACGGTCGAGCGAGGTCGAAACCAGATCGCCCACCGCCTTTCGACTCGCTGCGCTCGCTCAAGGAGCGGACTCCCACCGCTGGTTGAGCGAGGTCGAAACCAGATCGCCCACCGCCTTTCGACTCGCTGCGCTCGCTCAAGGAGCGGACTCCCACCGCTGGTTGAGCGAGGTCGAAACCCAATGCTGGTCGAGCGAAGTCGAAACCCAACCGCTGGTTGAGCGAAGTCGAAACCAGAACGCCTAGCGGCCGGCGGCCTCACGCGTGGGACCGGAGGCGTCCCTGGTCGCGGCCAGTAGGTCGTCCGCCAGGTTCTCCGCTGCCGCCACCAACCGGGACGGCACAGCGGCGGACTCGACGGAACGCCGCACCACGGGACCGGCGGCGTCCGGGGCGAGGGTACCCAGCAACCGCACGGTTCCCTCCGCCGTGAACTCGGCGTGGGCGCCCGCCGGCAGGTCGCAGCTGCCTCCGAGGCGTGCGAGGAACGCCCGCTCGGCATCGACGCGCAGCCGGCTCGGCGCGTGCTCGACAGCGGCGAGGATCTCGGCCGTGGCGGAATCGTCGGCCCGACACTCGATCGCCAACGCTCCCTGGGCCACCTGGGGGACCATCTCGTCCACGTCGAACACCTGAGCGGCGCGGTCGACCAGTTCGAGTCGCTCCAGCGCGGCGTGAGCGACGACGACTGCGTCCATCGAATCCAGCAGTGACAGCCGGGTCGCGATGTTGCCGCGTATCCCCCGGATGTCGAGGTCCGGGCGCATCGCAGCGAGCTGCACCCGGCGGCGGGCCGAACCCGTCCCGACGATCGCACCTTCGGGCAGGTCCTCGAGTCGGGCACCGACCAACGCGTCCCGCGGGTCACCCCGCTCCGGGACGGAGGCGAGACTCAGGCCGTCCACGGTCACCGCCGTCAGATCCTTGGCGGAATGCACGGCGAGGTCGGCCCGACCGTCGAGGATGGCGAGCTGCACCTCCTTGGCGAACACGCCCTTGCCGCC
>JAGQSN010000012.1:0-177 GCA_020439555.1 Acidimicrobiales bacterium
TGACCGACACCGACCAGGTGATCGCGTCCGTCGAGGCTGCCAAGGAGCTCGGCCCCCTCAAGGCGCTCGTCAACTGCGCCGGCATCGGCTGGGCGACGCGCACCATTGGCAAGGACGGCCAGTACTCGTCCGCTCACGACCTCGACGTGTTCAAGAAGGTCGTCGAGATCAACCTCA
>JAGQSN010000012.1:221-5649 GCA_020439555.1 Acidimicrobiales bacterium
ACGAGGCCGACGAGTTCGGCGAGCGTGGCGCGATCGTCAACACCGCCTCGGTCGCGGCCGAGGACGGCCAGATCGGCCAGGCCAGCTACTCCGCATCCAAGGGGGGCGTCGTCGGCATGACCCTGCCGATCGCCCGTGACCTCGCCGCTGTCGGCATCCGGGTGAACACCATCCTGCCGGGCCTCATCGACACCCCGATCTACGGCGAGGGCGAGGCTTCGGAGCAGTTCAAGGAGCGCCTCGCGGCTGGCGTGCTCTTCCCGAAGCGTCTCGGCCAGGCGTCGGAGTTCGCGACGCTCGCCACGGAACTTCTGCGCAACAGCTACATGAACGCCGAGTCGATCCGCATCGACGCCGGCATTCGCATGCAGCCCAAGTGATCGGCTGAGCCGAGCCGGATCTGCCGGCAGCCCAACGCTTTCGGAATCGACCGCCGCGTCAGCGGCGGTCGATTTCCGTTCTCGCCGGGGATACCTGAAGGGGGGCCTTCGTGATCATGGTCGCGTGGTCGGCCATCGCGAGCAGTTCCTTGTCCCCGGAGGAGTTCCCGTACGCCCATATCGTGTCGTATCGGTCCCTGGTCGACATCCATTCCCGTAGCCGAACTTCCTTCTCCGGGCCACGGACGTTGGGGCGTGCCAGTTCACCCGTGAGAGTCCCGGCGTCGCCGACTGCCATTTCACAGGCGAGCACGTCGAGCAGTCCGAGTCGGTCCCGGAGGGGTTCCAGGTAGTACTTCAGGGAGGCCGACACGATCACGACGTCGTGGCCCTCTGCCCGATGCCAGTCGAGGCGTGCCGTCACGTCGGGTCGGAAACGGGCGGGCAGGCGTGATGCGTAGGAACGTCCGGACTCGGCCATCTCGGTCGGAGTGTGGCCGGCCGTCAGGGACCGCAGGAGCACGATCTTGCCGGCATCCCGCGGGTGGACATCACCGTGCCCGATGCCCAGCCGGGCCCTGGCCACGGTCGGAACGCACTTGGCCAGCGAGCGGCAGAGCGCCGCGTCTCCGAACGTGAAGCGGAGAAAACCGAACAACGTGTCGCGCCGGGTGATCGTCCCGTCGAAGTCGAATGCGGCGAGGTTGCGGCTGGACACGGGCTCCGACGCTAGTGCCGTACGTCGGCGCGTAATTCCGGGGATCCGGGCGGGAGCATGGTGAGCGTCCTACGCTCCGTGGCCCAGCAGGAAACGAAAGGACCTGGAACGTGCTCAACGACTTCAAGAAGTTCCTCATGCAAGGAAACGTCCTCGACCTGGCGGTGGCGGTGGTCATCGGTGCCGCCTTCAAGGCGGTGGTCGACTCGTTCGTCTCGAACATCCTCATGCCGATCGTCGGGGCGATCTTCGGGCAGCCGTCGGTCGGCACGATCTCGATCACGCTGCGGACGTTCGACAAGCCTGTCGTCATCAACGGCGTCAAGTACGAGAGTGCCGTGCTGGAGATCGGGAAGTTCATCGACGTGATGATCAACTTCGTGATCATCGCCGCGGCGATCTTCGTCGTCGTCAAGGCGTTCGAGGCGATGCAGGCTCGCCGCCAGGCCGCTCCGGAGGAAGAAGCCGAGGTGTCCGACGAGGTGGCCCTCCTCCGCGAGATTCGCGACTCGCTCCAGAACCGCGGTTGATCGAGCCGTCCTCGGCTCCATGATCACGAACGCTTGATCACGAAAGAAGGCCCGGTGAGCGAACTCACCGGGCCTTCTCCGTTCGGGTTGTTCGGACCGTCAGGTCCGTGGGCTGGTCCGGTCGGCCCAGCGAGGAGTGTCAGGCGGCCTCTGCGGACCGACGCTTGCGGGAGACGAGGAGGAACAGACCACCGACGACCAGGAGTCCCGCACCCACGAGGCCGACACCGTTCAGGTTCGAACCCGTGCGGGGGAGGTTTCCGGAGCCGACGCCCGAACCGGTGCCCGTGCCGCCGGTGTTGGTCACGTCGTTCGCAAGGACCTCGATCGGCTGGCTCTGGACAAGGTCACCGCAGGTCGAGACAACGTCGTACATGCCGGGCTGGGTGCCTGCCGGGACGTTGAACGATGCCGAGAAGTTGCCCTCGGCGTCGGTCGTCACGGTGGCGACGACGGTTCCACCGGTGGTCTCACCAGGCTGATTGAGCGTGATCGTGACCGTCTCACCGGGCGCACATCCCTTGCCCGTGACCGTCACGGTCCCGTCCACGGTTACGCGACCCGGCTGGACGACGATACCGGGGTACTGGGCTGCAGCCGGCACCGCCATGAGCGCCACGGCTGCCAGGGCCATCAACACCATCTTCCGAATCATGTGAACCGGTCTCCCTCCCGGGCTGTGGCCGCGAACGGACACCTTCTGTATTTTCCCCGACATTCTAGCGTACGTCGACCTGATGGCCAGAAGAATGGGTCCAAAGAACCATCTACTGTCAACGGGTCGCCGGCACCTCGATATCGACGTTCTCGTCCAATCGGCCGCTCATGCGCAGTTCTTGAGGAGTTGCCGAAACTTTGAGGTTTCCGACATCGCCTGTGGGGGTTCCGAACCTCGCTCCGTCGATTCGAACACGAACCTGGAGGATGTCGGCGTTCGCGACGGGCTGCGGGAAAATGTGGAGTCGGTAGCCGTCGGCGAGGTCGAGCGTCCCGCGGATCTTGGCCACGATCGTCTTCTTGCCTCCCGGCGGCACCTGGAGGACGGGCGTGTCCCAGACGTGGAGACCCACCTCTTCGTCCGTGCCCAGACGGTCCGGTTTGCCGTCGATGGTGGCGGTTCGCACGACCCACGGGGCAAAGATCGACACGGAGGCGACGTTCGTGCCCCTGGGCGCACCGCGAAGGTTCGCGACCACCGCGTTCGGCAGGAGGAGATTCGTGTTCTGGTTCTCCAGGGTCACCGTCATCGTGCCCTCGAAGGAGCCGTCGGATGCGTCGACGTCGATGTCGTAGGAGATGGACCGCTGGAGGTACGCATCCAGCTTGTTGTTGCCGACGTTCTGCTGCACGACGGTGAAACCGTCGTGACCGGTCGGGACACCGAATGCGCTGTCGGCGTGGAGCGAGTGGAAGAGCAACTGCTCGACGTCGATCGGGCTCCAGAGCTGGAGGTGACGGCCCCGAGCTGCCGGACCGAGCACGGCGCCGATCCGCTGCGGAGCCGGCAGCGAGGAATCCACGAGCTTCTCGAAGGTCGCCTTCGTGGCGGCGGCGAGGATGTCCTCGCGCTCCGAACGTTCCGTGAACTCGATGTACTGGCGCTTCGTGAGCAACTCGACCGCGTTCTTCGAGTCGAGCGGCTCGTTCAGGCCCTCGACCTGGACCGGCCCGGTCAACTCGAGCAGGGCCGAGAGCCCCTTCGGGTCGACGCCGATGACACCGTTGACCCGAACGCCCGTGGTCTGCTCGTACAGGTTCGCGAACACCGATGCGTTGCTCGGCCAGTTCGGCGAGTACGGGACGTCCTGTAGGAAGTCCTGCGGGGCGAACCGCCCGTAGCGGTGGACGTAGTCGGCCGGGCCACGCAGCTCACGCGCGCCCTTCGGCTTCAGGTCGATCAGGTCGGCGATGCGGCCCGATTGGGAGAGCCGGACCTTGCCTCCGGCTGCGGTGAGCTCCGCCCAGCTGCCGATGAAGCCACCTCCACCGCGCAGCTCGGCCGGGGTCAGGAAGACGACCACGTAGTGACGCTCGCCCACTGCTCCCAGGAGGTTGGGCACGATCGCGACCGCGGTGGCGGCGAGCTCCGTGTCGGAACGGGCCGAGGCGACGTCGTCGGCGAACTTGTCGACCCGCTTCTCCAACGGGGGGAGGAGCCACGTCGAGCGCAGCTCGGTCAGCTCCTCGTCCGCGCCGGCCAGGATCTCGGCAACGGCGGCCGTGGGACGGATGAGACCTCGCACCTGTGCGAGGTCGATACGGCCCTGGTAGCGCAGGTCGTGGTAGTTGGTGGCAACCATGGAGGTCGCCGCGGCCGTGATCTTGCGTGCCTGGGTGAGCGACGTCGTGACCGCGTTCACCTGCTGCGCAGCGCCTGGGATGTAGGACGCAGGAGCCACGAGCAGTCCGAGCGAGCGGTCCGCTCGGCCGAGGTGAAGGTTGGCTGCATCGAGCTGCCGCTGAGCGGTGTCGGTGTCTCCGCGCCGCACGGCGGCGAGGGCCGCCCGGGCGGCGTTCGAACCCTTCGTGACGTCGCTGTTGGCCCGTATAAGCGCGAACGCGGTCAATCCGACCGACGCGATCGCCGCGAGGAGGACGACGAACGCGAACGTGCCGGTGTTGCGACGGTGGACCCGCCGCATGTTCGGGAAGCCGGAGACAACGAGGATCGTGATCACGACGATCGAAGCGGGGACGGTCGGCCATCCGATGTTGTGGCCTGCCGACCAGAAGATCCCGCAGAGCATCAACCCGACCGACACCGCGCCCACGTCCTTGGCCCGCCGGTCCACACGGGTGCTGGTCACCGCGACCCCGATTCCGGCGAGGACGAGGAAGAGAGGCAGGTCCCGGACGACAGCGGCGGTCACGGCACCGGCCGCGAACCACGCCCACCTGTGCGCGTGGGCGCCGACGAACGTCACGATCCCGACGAGGAGGAACCGTTCGAAGATGTCGATCGTGACGTTGCCGGTGAGCTCGACGGGCGCAGCGCCGACGGCGAGTCCGGCCGCGACCGCCACCGCCATGGCACGACGGGTCGTACCCTTCCGCTTGCGGCGGGGCCGTGGCGCGTCCACGACGACATCCGTCTCGGGGACGCCCTCGGGGTCGAAATCGTGGTCTGTGTCGGTGACGGTCACGTGGTCCTCTGCCAACTGGATCGTTCGGTCGACGGTAACGCCTGCCCCGGACCGTGAAGGGTCATGGGGCGGAAGGGCTACCTGTCCAGGCCGAGACGTCGGGCCAGGTCGCTGCGGAGGGTGCGATCCGGGTCGATCGCCCGGCGGACCTCCATCCAGTCCGGCAAACGTGGATACATGCTCGGAAGCAGTTCCGGGCGCAGGCGACTGTCCTTGGCCAGGTAGATCCGGCCACCGGCGGCGACCACCCGTTCGTCCAGACGGTCGAGCAGGTCGCCGAGGTGGCCGGACCGATCGACCGGAAGGTCCAGCGCCAGGGTCCAACCCTCCATCGGGAACGACAGCGGACCCTGGTTGCCGGATCGGCAGCGCTTCAACACGGCGAGGAAGGAACTGCGTCCCGATTCGTAGAGGGCCTCGACGATCCAACGGAGGTCCTCGGTCGCAGCCAGCGGGACCACGCCCTGCCACTGGACGAAGCCCCGGGGGCCGTAGAGGCGGTTCCAGTCGGCGAGGAAGTCGAGGGGGTGGAAGAACCCGCTGATCGTCTGGAGGGTGCCCCGGGCCCGTTGGGGGGCCCGCCGGTACCAGACCTCGTTGAACGCCCGCACCGTGGTGCCGTTCAGCAGGCCCGACGGGACCACCGCGGGCACCGTG
>JAGQSN010000152.1 GCA_020439555.1 Acidimicrobiales bacterium
CCGCAGCCCTACCTGGAGCAGATCCTCCTCGCTCTGAAGGGCGCCGGCCTCGTCCGCTCAAAGCGAGGAGTCGGCGGCGGATACGTGTTGTCCCGGCCGGCGGACGAGATCACCCTCGCCCAGATCGTCAGCGCGGTGGACGGTCCGATCGTCGTCGGCGACTTCGGTGAGCCCCACCAGAACGGTGCGTGCGACCACGAAGGCCAGTGCGTGCTCCTGGCGGTCTGGGCGAACGTCGGAGAGCACATGCGCCGGCTCCTCGAGGCACGGACCCTCGCGGACATCGCGGAGATCGCCCGCGGTGAGGCGCCCTGGCCCGAACCCGTCTGAGGGCGGTCAGGCCAATCGAGCGAGGACGGCGGTGAGGTCGTCGGGCAACGCCGAGTCGAACGCCATCTGCTCCTCCGTCACCGGGTGGAGGAAACCGAGGTGCTCGGCGTGGAGGAACGGACGTGGACAGTCCAAGGACTGCCGCACACCCTGATAGCGGTCGTCGCCGACGACCGGATGGCCGATCGCTGACAGATGCACACGGATCTGATGGGTCCGGCCGGTCTCCAACCGGCAGGTGAGCTCGGCCGACGGGGCGGGCAGGTCGAAGGTTCGTTCGACCTCGTAACGGGTGCGGGCTTCCTTCCCGTCGGCGACGACGGCCATGCGGGTGGGATGTCTCGGGGACCTGCCGATCGGGGCGTCGATCAATCCGTTCACGGACTCGGGATGCCCCCACACGACCGTGCGGTAGCGACGCAGCACGGACCGCTCCTGGAGCTGTGAGACGAGGGACTCGTAGGCCGCTTCGGATCGGGCCACGGCGAGCAGGCCCGACGTGCCCCGGTCGAGACGGTGGACGATGCCCGGCCGGTCGGGCTGGCCGACGTCTGCGATCTCCGGGTACAGGGCCAGCAGCCCGTTCACCAGTGTCCCGTCGGGGTGTCCGGCGCCGGGGTGAACGACCAGGTCTGCCGGCTTGTCGACCACGATCACGTCGTCGTCGACGAAGACCACCGGCACCTCGACATGGCCGTCGGGAGCGGGCCGGGTCGAACGGTGCTCCGGTTCGATCACCCGCAGTTCCTGGCCCTCGCGCAACCGGTCCTTGCCTCTCGGCACGGTGTTGCCGTCGACGGCGACCGCGCCGGCTTCGATGAGCGCGGTCACCTCGGTGCGGCTCAGGCCGGTCACCATCGCGACGACCCTGTCGATGCGTTCACCGTCGAGAGCCGCCGGGACGGTCTCGATCCGTTCGGTCACGGTTCTCGCAGGCTGACGAGGACGAGCAGGACGGCACCCACGCAGATCGCCGAGTCCGCGATGTTGAACACCGGCCACCACTGGAGGTCGATGAAGTCCACGACCGCTCCGTGCAGGAATCCCTGGTCACCACGGAAGGCCCGATCCACGAGGTTGCCGAGCGCTCCCCCGGTGATCAGACCGGCAGCGACGGCCCCGAGCCGGAATCGGCTCGGATAGCCGAGAGCGAGAGCCGCCACCACCACGACGGCGAGCAGGGCGATCCAAGGTCCGAACCGCCCACCGCTGCCGAGGCTGAAGGCCGCACCGGGGTTGAACCGCAGATTGAGACGAAGGGAACCGACCACGTCGATCGGACTGTCGGTGAGGTTGTTCAGCGCCCAGTGCTTCGAGAGTTGGTCGACGGCGACGACGACGGCGGCGATGATGCCGACCAGACCGAGGCGACGAGGAGGAAGAGCATCCGACACCGCTGAATCACCTTGGTCGGGTGAGGCCTCCGTCGATGACGGCGAACCAGCCGCGGCCGCGGCTTCGGGTATCTCGTCCACAGGGCCCCCTCCGAGGCGTCGTCGATGGTCGGTGGGCCTGCCACGTCACAGCCTATTGACGGGTCGTCACCGCAAGTCGTCGGACCGATGGTCAGCGACGGCGCCCGAAACGCCAACCCCGCCTCTCGTCGTCGTCCAGTCCGACGGAGCGATCGGCGGCCGGGCCACCCGGAGCGTCGTCGCGTGGGCCGAGCGGCTCGTCGTCGGACATCGCCTTGCGGAGCTCGTCCATGAACGGGTCACCGGTCGTGGCGATCTCCTCGGTCGGCGGTCCCGACGGGATCGGCGGCTCGTGCTCGACGTCACCGAAGGACAGGCCACCCTGCTCCTCGGGTGACTCGATCGATACCGGAGCGGCATGTTCGACGGGCGGGGCTTCGATCACCTGCCCGGCAGTGAAGTCATGGGTCTCGTCCTCGGGCTCCGAGGGCTCTTCGTCGCCGGCTTCCACCGGATCGAGGCGCGGGATCTCGGGATCCAGCAGGGCAGGCGTCGGAGCGAGACGGAAACCTGCCGGGTCCTCGAGCAGGCGTTGAAGTTCGCCGACGGTGCTGCGCAGCTGGTTGCGCTGTTCCTCGACGTGGCGTTCGAGCACCCCGACGTCGGCACGGAGAGCCTCGCGGACGCCTTCGAGTTCTGCGATCTCCTCCCGCACGTTCTGGTTCGCGTTGTTCCTGGCCTCTGCGAGCTCGCGGTCGAGATCGGCCCGGCGGCGTTGGACCTCGGACTCGGCCTCTGAACGCAGCGCGGCGACCTCCTGGTCGGCCTCGGCGCGAAGCTTCTCGGCGTCCTCGCGCGCCTCACGGATCGCGGCGTCCGCGGTACGTTGCGCGAGCACGAGCGTGCGCCGCATCTCCTCGGCGTGCTCCTCCTCGGTCGGCCCGGGCTGGGCTGCCAGCGGCGGGGCCGCGGGTGCGGCCGCAGCTGCGGAGGCCTCGGCCTCGGCGAGCCGGACAGCGACCCGGCGCTCGATCTCGGCCTCGATCTCCGCTTCCGAGCGGGCCGGGGGACCGGCCGGACCGAAGGTGGTGCGGCGGGCCTCCTCCATGGTCTGGGTGAGCTTCGCCTCCACCTTCGTCGCCATCGCGACGGCACGGTCGAGGAACTCGTCGACCTCGTCGCGGTCGTACCCCCGCTTGCTCTGGGAGAACTCGGCTTCCTCCAGGTATCGCTTCAGCGTCAACTCCATGGCACTGAACCCTACTGCCCTGCTTCGGGGCCCTCGGCGGACCCTCGCGGCTGCCGAAGAGCCGTGTGGCGGTGCGGTTCGGGTGGCCTCAGGCGTCGAAACCGCGCTCGCGGAGGCGGCGACGCTCCTCGGCGGAGACGCTCACATTGGCGGGCGTCAGCAGGTAGACCTGACCGTCCAGCCGCTCCATCTGACCGCCGAGCCCGTAGCAGAGACCACTCGCGAAGTCGATCAGGCGTCGTGACAACTCACGGTCCGCGTCACGCAGGTCCATGATCACGGGCTGATCGTTCTTGAAGGCGTCAGCGACGTTCTGAGCCTGGTTGAAGGAGGTCGGCGTGACCGTGTGCGGCTTCGCGTTCGCCGCCATCGGCACCGGACGCACCGCGGCCGGACGCACCGTCGACACGCTGCCGGACGCGTCGCCACGGATCGGTCTCACGGTGCCGAGACCCGAGGGCTCGTCGGCGGGCTGGGCACTCGTAACGTTGACCGAACCGGAGTGCACCGAGGTGACCGGACCCGTCGCATGGAGGCGCTCGGGGCGTGGACGATCCGTTTCAGGGCGCGCCATCTGATTCACCTCGTCGAACTCGGCCTGGTCGTCGAGACCGAGCATGTGCATCGCCTTACGCCACCACACGGGACGGGAGCCTACCTGGCCACGGCGGATGGATCGGCCACGTCGTCGGACAGCCAGGCCACGAGGGTCTGCCTCGCCACGTCGCCTCGAGCGCGGTGCGACCAGTGAGTCGAACTGCAGGCCGTGCACGTCGCGACATCGTGCAACGGCACCTCCAGCCAGGAGCATGCGGCGCGGATCGCCGCAGCGAGGTCGAGAGCCGGCGTACCCCACGCCGTCGTGGAGACCACCTTCGGTCCGTAACGGGAAGCGACCTCCGACATCTCCTCGACACCGAACTCGTAGCAGCGAGCACGAATGCACGGACCGAGCCGGGCTCGCAGCGGCGGATGACCGAGGTCCGTCATCGTCTGCGCGGTCTCCTCGATCACGCCGGCGACCAGACCTCTCCAGCCCGCATGGACCACACCCACGGCACCTTCACCTTCTAGGAGCACCGGAGCGCAGTCGGCGGTCTGAACCGCGATCGGGGCATCCGGGACGACCGTGACGGCAGCGTCTGCCTCGGCTCCGGCGTGCTCCCCCGCATGCGTGACGACGACGACCTCGGAGCCGTGCTGCTGGCGCAGCCACGTCCATGGCGCCGGGTGTACCGACGCGCGCCGCTCGGTCAGCAGGTCGGAGTCACCGGACACGGCGAAGTCACCGTCGGCCGTGTCGGTGAACCGGTGACGGGGCACGAGGCCCATCGGAATGACCGAGCTACTTGAGGAACGACGGGACGTCGAACTCGTCGTCGCCGGACTCGTGGTCGTCGTCCTCGAAGAGGTCGGAACGCCGACTCGGGCGTTCGAGACGCTCCCGTTCTGCACGTTCCGGCCGCTCGGGACGCCGTTCCGGTCGTCCACCCTGCCGTTGTGCGCGCTCGTCGGGGCGGGCCTGCCCCTCGGCCGCCTGAGCCGGCCGCCGCGACTCACGTCCCGCCTTCTCGTCCCAGCGGTCGAAACCGGCCGCGATGACCGTGACGCGGACCTCGTCACCCATCTCGTCGTCGATGACGGTTCCGAAGATGATGTTCGCGTCAGGGTGGGCGACGCCGTGGATCACCTCGGCTGCCTCGTTCACCTCGAACAGGCCGAGGTCGCTGCCACCGGCGATCGAGAGCAGGATCCCTCGCGCACCCTCGATGGAGGCTTCCAGCAGGGGGCTGGAGATCGCTGCACGGGCGGCGCTCAGCGCACGGCCCTCGCCGGTGGCATGTCCGATGCCCATCAGCGCCGAGCCGGCGTTCGACATGATCATCTTCACGTCCGCGAAGTCGGTGTTGATGACGCCCGGGGTCGTGATCAGGTCCGTGATCCCCTGCACACCCTGGAGTAGGACCTCGTCGGCCATCTTGAAGGCGTTGATCATCGACGTCTTCTCGTTCGACACGGTCAGGAGCCGGTCGTTCGGGATGACGATCTGGGTGTCGACCTTCTCCTT
>JAGQSN010000153.1:0-442 GCA_020439555.1 Acidimicrobiales bacterium
CGTCGTGGTCCCAGTACCGTTCGCCTCGCAGCTCGCTGAGCAGGTTGATGGCGACGCGGGCGCCGTCGCCGGCGGTGACGACGGTGTGGACGCTGGCCCCGGCGACGGTGCCTGCGGCCCAGATGCCGGGGATCGAGGAGTGGCCTTCGGGGTCGACCTTCACGATCGTCTTGATGCGGGGCTCGGTGGCGTCGGTGATGGTGACCCCGGCCGCCTCGGCGGCAGCGACGCTCATGCCGGTGGCGAGGATGACCTGGCGTGCGACGACCTCTTCGTCGTCTGCGGTGCGGACCGTGAAGGTGCCGTCGTGGGCTTCGATGGCCTCGACGTCACCGGTGATCCAGGTGGCGCCGGCGTTGGTGGCGTGGGCGCGGCCTCGGTCGACCAGCTCGGGTCCGGGGATGCCGTCGGGGAACCCGAAGTGGTTGTTGAGCATCGCTCG
>JAGQSN010000153.1:552-3854 GCA_020439555.1 Acidimicrobiales bacterium
TCACTCACAGGCTGACTCCTCGCAGGGGGTGTGGTCGGGGGTTGACCCGGTCAACGCTACAGAACAGTTCGGTAGCGTTGACACCTGTGGTGGCGATGCTGACGATCGGCGAGGTGAGCAGGCGCTCGGGGGTGGCCCCCTCGGCGTTGCGGTTCTATGAGGAGCGGGGCCTGATCGTGTCGGTCCGTTCGGCGGGCAACCAGCGCCGGTTCCGGCGGGACGTGCTCCGGCGAGTGGCGGTGATCCAGACCGCGCAGCGGGCCGGCCTCTCCCTCGAGGAGATCGGCACGCTCCTCACTGACCTGCCCGCGGACCGGACCCCCCGCAAGGGCGATTGGGCGGCGGTCGCCCGACGCATGCAGCCGCTCCTCGACCAACGCATCGACGCCCTCGAGACGCTGCGAGGCCAGCTCGATGGTGTCCCCTGGGAGGAGGACGATCAGCGGTAGCTGTCGATGAAGCGCTCGACCGCGAACTCTCCGACCGTTTCGATGCGTTCGGTCTCGCCGAACAGCGCGCAGCTCGTCATCGGGCCGAGCAGGACCGACGCGACGGTGCGGACATCGAGGTCCGCTGGCACGCGACCTTCGGCGGCCCCCATCGCCAGGATCGCCGCGAGGTTCGCTTCCTTCTGGGCCCGGTCGCGATCGGCCAGCTCGCCGAGCTCCGGGTACTGGCTGCGCAGCGCCAACAGGTCAGGCAGCAGTCGCACGTAGCGCGCATCGGCCAGCGACTCGGCCACCGTCGCCACCAGTAGGTGCAGGGCCTGGTCGAAGGAGGCCGAGGGGTCGGGCTCGAGGGTGGGCGGCACGGCGGCGCGGAACACGTCGAGGACCAGCGCGTCGATCGAACGCCAGTGGCGATACAGGGTCGACTTGGCGACCCCGGACCGCTCGGCGATGGCGTCGACGGTGAGCGCGTGGGCGCCGTCCTCGACGATCAGATCGATCGACGCCTCCACGATGCGGGCGCGGCTGCGCTGGACCCGCGCGTTCTCGGACGGGGGACTCTCGGCGTCAGTGGTGGCAGTGGAGTTCGACACTTAATGCTACGATACAGTTTCGTTGCGTTCGAGCCGGTCGGTCCGGCCGTCGATCAACCGTACAAGCACACCCGGCGCCGCTCGGGTCGACCCCGAGAGGACGAGGGTG
Organism: Acidimicrobiales bacterium; assembly: GCA_020439555.1. GTDB lineage: Bacteria > Actinomycetota > Acidimicrobiia > Acidimicrobiales > Iamiaceae > Aquihabitans. The sequence goes on from JAGQSN010000153.1 coordinate 1,704, forward strand.
GACGAACACAGCCATCTTGAAGCACTGGAGCCCGGCCAGGTCGTGGCCGACCCGGTCCAGCGGCAGCGGATCCTGATCGCGATGTGCCTCGCCCTGATGGCGGTCATCGCGTCGGTTGCGGGTCTGAACGTCGCGCAGCAGGAGCTGGCGATCGACTTCGGCGCGTCGCAGAACGACATCTTGTGGATCATCAACGCCTACACGTTGACCCTGGCCGCGCTGCTGATGCCGATCGGTGCGATCGGTGACCGGTGGGGCCGCAAGCGGGTGCTCGTGATCGGCCTAGCCACCTTCATCGCCGCCAGCCTCGGCGGCGCCTTGGCCGGTTCAACCGCCATGATGATCGGCGCCCGAGCCCTGGCCGGCGTCGGCGCCGCGATGATCATGCCCGTCACCCTCTCGGTGATCACCTCCACGTTCCCGCCCGAGGAGAAGGCCAAGGCCATCGGCATCTGGACCGGTGTCGCCGGAGGCGGCGGCATGATCGGCATGTTCGTCTCCGCGTTCATGGTCGACGTCGTCACGTGGCGGTGGCTGTTCGCCTTCCCGATCGTCCTGATCGCGTCCAGCCTGGTGCTGTCGCTGCGCTACGTCCCCGACTCCCGCGAGGACAGCGAGCACCCCTTCGACATCGCCGGGTCGATCCTGTCGTTCCTCGGCATCGGCGGCCTGGTGCTCGGCATCCACGAAGGCCCCGAGCGAGGCTGGACCGACCCGCTCACCGTGGTCGGGCTCACCTTGGCGGTGGTGTGCATCGTCGGGTTCATCTTCGTCGAGCTCCGCCGCCCGGCGCCGCTGCTCGACATCCGCTACTTCGCCGACCGTCGCCTCGCCGCCGGGTCCGTGACCCTGTTCTCGATCTTCGCCGTGTTCTCGGCGATCTTCCTGGTCCTCTTCCCGTTCTTCCAGGCCGTGCTCGGCTGGTCCGCCCTGCGGTCCGCGGCCGCGATGCTGCCGATGTCCTTCGTGATGATGCCCGCAGCCGCGCTGGTGCCGAAGGTGATCATGAAGGTCGGGTCGCGCCTGACGCTGCTCACCGGTGTCGCCCTGGCCGGGTTCGGACTCGCGACGCTCGCCATGATGGCGTCGGTCGACGGCGGCTACCTCGCCGTGCTCCCCGGCCTGCTCATCATCGGCTTGGGCGGCGGGTTCTGCATGACCCCCTCAACCGAAGCCATCACCGCGGCGCTGCCTGCGGACAAGCAGGGCGTCGCCTCGGCCATGAACGACACCACCCGCGAGGTCGGCGGCGCCGTCGGCGTCGCCCTGTTGGGCACCATCCTCGCTGCCAGCTACAAGTCCTCGATCACCCCGAACCTGTCCCAGTTCCCTGCCGAGGTCAGCGACGTTGCCCGCGAGGGGATCGGCGCCGCGTTCGCAGTGGCCCCACAGGCCGGCGACCAGAGCCCCGCCCTCATCGCCACTGCCCAGGAGGCGTTCGTCGAGGCCTGGACCCACACCATGTGGATCGGTGTCGCCATTACCGCCGTCGTGTTCGTCTACGTGCTGCTCCGCGGCCCGAGGGTCATCGACCCCGCGATCGAACCGGCCACCCACGACGCCCTGGAGGGTCCCGAGCCCGGCGGCGACCTGGCCGTCAGCGCCACGGACTGACGGGTATGAGAACACCGACGACGACACAAGGAGCACGCTCATGGCCTTCGAACTTCCCGCCCTGCCCTACGGGCTCGACGACCTCGCCCCCCACATCTCGGCCGAGACCCTCGAGTACCACCACGGCAAGCACCACCAGGCCTACGTCACCAAGCTCAACGAGCTCGTTGACGGCACGCCGGATGCCGACAAGACCCTCGAGGAGATCATCGCCGACAGCGACGGCGTGCTGTTCAACCAGGCCGGACAGCACTGGAACCACAGCTTCTACTGGAACTGCATGACCCCCGGCGGCGGCGGTCAGCCCACCGGCGAGATCGCCGATCTCATCGGCTCGTCCTTCGGCAGCTACGACGAGTTCGCCAAGCAGTTCACGGAAGCCGCCATGGGCCAGTTCGGCTCCGGCTGGGCCTGGCTGGTCGACTCAGGGGACGGTGCCCTGGCGATCCAGAAGACCCCGAACGCCGACCTGCCTCTCGCCCACGGCACCAAGGCGCTGCTCACCATCGACGTGTGGGAGCACGCCTACTACATCGA
>JAGQSN010000154.1 GCA_020439555.1 Acidimicrobiales bacterium
AGCCGAGGTCCATGAGCTGGTCGTAACGGACCCGAGGCACCGATGCGCGTGTCCAGACGAAGGCGTAGAGCACCGCGACGAGCTTCAGGAAGAACCATACGAAGCCCCAGAGCCAGCCCGGGCCGAAGGGCACCGGCCCACCGGGTCCACCGAGGAACAGCGTGACGACGATGGCACCCATCGTGATGGCGTTGAGGAACTCGGCCAGGTAGAAGATCGCGAACCGGAAGCCCGAGTACTCGGTCTGGAACGAGCCGACGAGTTCCTGTTCGGCCTCGACGAGGTCGAACGGCGGGCGGTTCAGTTCTGCCGTCGCCGCCAGGATGAAGATGACGAACGGCACGAGCCCGGTCACCCACAGGTTCCAGCCCCACGGCATCTGGGCACTCACGATGGAGTTCGTGCTGAGCGAGCTGATGCCGGAGTCGTTGCTGCCCACGAGGACCACGGCGAGGACACCGAGGCCGAGGGCGGCTTCGTAGGAGACCATCTGTGCTGTGGCCCGGACCGATCCGAGGAGCGGGTACTTGGAGCCCGAGGACCACCCCGCGAGCATCACGCCGTACACGGCGATGGACGACATGGCGAGGATCACGAGCACACCGGCGTCGGGATTAGCGAGTTGCAGGAAGGTCTTGTGGCCGAACATCTCGACCATGCCGCCCTTGCCGTCGGTGAAGTCACCGCCGATCGGGATCAACCCGAACGTGATGAACGCAGGCACCATCGCGAGGATCGGCGCCAGGCGGAACACCCACTTGTCGGCCTTGTCCGGGAGGAGGTCCTCCTTGAGGATGACCTTGAGTCCGTCGGCGAGGGTCTGGAGGATGCCCCAGGGGCCGGCCCGGTTCGGGCCGACGCGGTTCTGGAGATCCGAGATGATCTTACGTTCGAACCAGATCATCAGCATCGTCGCCACGAGGCAGATCGCCAAGGTGACGACAGCCTTGCCGAGGACGATCAGGACGACGACAAGGCCGACGTCACCTGACAGGAGTGGATCGGCTCCGAAGATCATGACGGGCTCTCCAGTCGAACCTCGGTAACGGCGGCACCGGAGTCGATGAGGACGTTCGGCGACGGGTCACCCTGGTTCCAGGTCACGACGACAGTTCCGGCCGGGACGTCGGCGTCGGTGGTGACCGGCGTGGTGAGGCTGCCCTTCGAGGACGTCAGCGCCACCGTGTCGCCGTCGCCCAGGCCGAGGCGCTCGAGGTCGGACGGGTTGACCCGTGCCACGGAGGAGCCGCCGAGGTTCGCGAGGGACGGGGACTTCGACGTGATGGTCGCCCGGTCGTAGAGCCGACGTGCGGTGACGAGGCGAAGCGAGTAGGCGTCCACGGGAGGAGCCGTGTAGTCGACCGGGCCGGTGGGACCGACCATCGGCGGAAGGCTCGCGGCGAGGTTCTCGGTGACCACCGCGTCGTCTTCGCCGGTCTCTGACGTTGCGGTGTCGGCCTCGTCGGCTGCTTCGGTCGCCTCGGCTGCCTGGGGAACTTCCGCCTCGTCGGCGGGTTCGGCCGGCGCTTCGGCGGACTGCTTGCGGCGGTCAGCGACGACCCCGTCCGGCTCGGCCAGCAGATCCGTGACGGTCAGACCCTCGTGCAGGGACGACAGTGTCGACAGTTCCTTCCAGATCGACTCGACGTCGTCGAAGCCGAGGTCGTCACCGAGGAGGAACGCAAGCTCCGCGGCCACCTGCCAGTCCGGTCGAGCGGTGCCCGGCGGGGTCACCTTCTGACGGAGGACCGTCACGCGGCCTTCGAGGTTGGTGGTGGAGCCGCCGACTTCGGCCGGGCCGGCTGCCGGGAACACGATGTCGGCCGAAGCGGTGGAATCGTTGGCGAAGGTCTCGACAGCGATGACCGTGCGGGCGCCGGCGACGCCGCGGCGGGCGAGCTCCCGGTCGGGGAAGTCGGCCAGCGGGTCGGCACCGAGGAGCACGAGCGTGTCGATGGCACCGTTCGCAGCGGCGGAGAGGATCCCGGCCGTGTCCATGCCGGACTCGGCGGGGACCTTGCCCCAGGCTTCTGCGAAATGACCGCCGTCATCGGCGAGGAGCACCCGACCGGGCAGCAATCCCGGGGCGAGACCGACGTCGATCGCGCCATGGACGTTGCCGCGGCGCAGTGCGCTGAGCGCCTTCGCCTCCGGGAACGCTTCGAGGACCTTGACCGCAGCGGACAGAGCGGAAGCGCCCGACTCACCGACGGAGGGGCGGCCGACGATGACCGTCAACGGACCCGCAGAGAGCGCGTCCCGGACGGCGGCGTTGTCGCCCTTGCCCGAGAGGATCTCATCGACGAGAACGTCGACTGCACCGGGGACGGACCGCAGGGAGTGCAGCGCCAAGGGGGTGAGGGATGTCTCGCGGGGGGACAGTTCCACGATGCGTGCGCCGCGGCGCTTGACCGCGTCACGTACCCGTAGGAACAGGACCGGCAGCTCGTCCTTCAGGTCGGTGCCGAGGACGAGGATCGTGCCACCCTTCGCGCACGCCTCGTCGATCGTCGCCCGTCGAAGGCCGGCGAGGCCGACGGCATCGAGGCCGTCGCCGATCTGGGCGTCGACGTTGTCGGATCCGACGACGCCCTTGGCGAGCTTCGCCCAGGCGTACGCGGACTCGTTGGTGAGGTGCGCACCGCCGATCACCGCGAACCCGGACGGGCCGTTGCGGTCCAGCCCCGCCTTGATCGCCTTCGCCGCCTGGTTGAGGGCGTCGGTCCAGCGGGTCTCCACGAACGAACCGCCCTGCTTCACGAGCGGGTTCGTCAACCTGTCCTCGGAGTCGACGGCCTCGAAGCCGAAGCGGCCCTTGTCGCAGAGCCAGCTCCAGTTCACGGGGTCGGAGTCGACACCGATGTTGCGAAGCACACGGTCGCGCGAGCTCTGGATGACGATGCGGCAACCGACCGAGCAGTCCCGGCACGTCGACTCGACGGACTCCAGGTCCCACGGTCGCGCCTTGAAGCGGTAGGGCTCGGCGGTGAGGGCACCGACCGGGCAGATCTG
>JAGQSN010000155.1:0-2589 GCA_020439555.1 Acidimicrobiales bacterium
GACTCGGCCATGAAGTGCACGCCGCAGAAGACGATGTAGTCGGCTTCGGGTCGTTCCTGCGCCAGCACCGACAGGCGGTACGAGTCACCCCGGGCGTCGGCCCAGCGCATCACCTCGTCGCGTTGGTAGTGGTGTCCGAGGATGAACAACCGGTCGCCCAGCGAAGCCTTGGCGCTTCCGATCATTTCGGCCAACTCTTCGTCGGATGCGTCGCGGTACCGCTCGGGGAGTGGTGTCTGGAGCCTGAGCATGTGGTGATCCTCCATGGGGTGATCCTGCTGTTGGCCGGTGGGACAGCCTGGTCGCCTCGCCACGGGGATGTCGGCCACAAGATCGGTTGCAAATGCCGGATACCAGGCCGGCTCGGCCAGCATATGGCCAAATCGTTGGACACGGTCGAAGCCGGATCGCTCCTGCCCGACTACTCCGTGTAGGTCTGTCGGTGGATCGAAGCGACGTGCCGGCGGTTCACATCGCCGACGGCGCGGCCGATGGTTCGTGATGATCGCCCGTACCGTCTCGGCATGGACCGGACAGGACCTTCGCCTGATCGGGGGAGATCGGGGGTGACCGCTGTAGTCACGGAGCCTCGGCAGTCGCGACCGGGCCCCGACCCGGTGAGAACGAATCGCCGGTTCGGTGTCCCCCTGCTGCTCGTGGTCATCGCCGGTCTGTCGACCGGATGGCATCTGTCATCCGGTGTCGGGTACGTGCTGGACGACTGGTTCGCGGTCGGTCACGCGACCTTCGACGGCGCATGGTCGGCGGCCGGCGCCGAACAGTGGCGGGCCCGGCCGGGTGCGGGGGTGATCTACGGAGTCGTCTTCGGGCTGCTCCGTGGCCATCCTGCGGTGGTCGTCGCGCTGCTCGGGGCGATCTCGGCTTCCACCGCGGTTGCCTTCTGGTTCCTCCTTCGCAGGTTCGTGCCCGAACGGTTGGCGACCATCGCTGCGGTCATGTGGTTGTTGTTGCCGAACCACGTGAGCATGGAGGTCTGGATCTCCGCTGCGAACATCGCGGCGAGTGTCCTGCTCGCCGTCGTCGGAGCACTGGTCATGCTGACTCCGACGGCACGAAACCGGGTGATCGCCGCAGGCCTGTTCCTCGCGGCGACGCTTTCATACGAGGCGGTGCTGCCGGTGATCGCGGTGGCCACGGTGACGCTCCCGTGGTTGGAACGGCGACGTCTCGACCTTCGCCTGATCGGAGTCGTCGCCGTCGGCCAAGCCGCTGCGGTGGCATGGATACTCCTCAACTGGCATCCCGCCAAGCACATCGAGAAGTGGGCGGACCTGAGCCAGGTCCCGGCGGCCCACTTCGGCTGGGGTGTCCTTCCCGCCGGCCCGGTGGCCTCCGTCGGGCTGCTGGCAGGTCTGGTGGGTGCCTGTGTCGTCGGAGGTCGGTTGCTGACCCGTCGTGACGAGTGCGGAGCAGCCGAATGGTGCGTGCCGGTCGGCTTCGTCGTGGTGGTGCTCGGTGTCCTGCCGTTCGTCCGCTACTTCTACGCGCCGCTCGGAGCGGGGGACCGGTTCAATGCCGTGTCCGCTCTCGGCGGTGCGCTGATGTGGGCAGGGGTCATCGATCTGCTGTGGAGCAAACGCAGAGAAGTCGGAGCGACCGCGTTGGTTCTGCTTCTCGGTTTCGGACTCGTGGCGCGCCTCGATCGAGTCGAGTTGTGGAGCACGGCAGCGAAGGACGCGCGGGCGATTCAGCGGGTCGCGAGGGCCCAGGTCCCGGAGCCCACCGGCGTCGTGGTCGTCGGTCCTGAGGTGGTCCAGATCGACAACGTGGCTGCCTTCCTCGATCCCTCGAACATCGAACCTGCCCTGCGCATCGCCTACGGCGACGAAGGGATTCGAGCCAGGATGGCCTTCAGGGAGGAAGACCTGACGTCCGCCGACCCAGGGAACATCGTCGACGCGTCCGCTGTCATCGCGCTGGACGACGTGTGCAATCCTTTGCTGCGGGCTATCGGAGGGTGCGCCGGCCGCCCAGGTCACTGAGTCGGTGGGCGGGGCTCGGACGAGTCTGCCGACACGGTTGTGTGGCTCCGAGGTCGCGATCCGGCAACCTTGGGGCGTGGTCCAACGTCCCCCTGCCGGTTCGATCCCTGATGCGCCCGGTTCGTACCAGTTCAAGGACGCGCACGGGCGGGTGATCTACGTCGGGAAGGCGAAGTCGCTTCGCTCACGGCTGTCGAACTACTTCCAGACCAACCTGCCGCCTCGCACGGCTCAGATGGTCGCCACGGCGGAGACCGTCGAGTGGATCCAGGTCCGCAACGACGTCGAGGCGTTGCTGCTCGAGAACACGCTGATCAAGCGGTACCGACCTCGGTTCAACGTCCGTCTCGTCGACGACAAGTCCTACCCGTACCTGGCGGTGACCGTCTCCGACGAGTGGCCGCGCCCGATGGTCATGCGCGGAGCGAAACGCAAGGGCGTCCGCTACTTCGGCCCGTACGGCCACGCGTACGCGATCCGCGAAACCCTCGACCTGTTGTTGCGGACGTTCCCGTTGCGTACCTGTTCGGACAACAAGTTCGCTCATCACGAACGAATCGGCCGGCCGTGCCTGCTGTTCCACATC
>JAGQSN010000155.1:2783-3982 GCA_020439555.1 Acidimicrobiales bacterium
TCGAGCGCCAGCAGATGGTCGCCGAACGAGGTGAGGACATCGACGTCGTCGGGGTCGCCGACGACGAGTTGGAGGCCGCCGTCCAGGTGTTCCACGTTCGCAAGGGCCGTGTCGTCGGGCGCAAGGGGTTCGTGATCGACAAGGTCGAGGACCTCGACGCGCACGAGCTGACCGGCCGGATACTGGAGGGGTTCTACGACCAGCCGCCGCTGATCGGCATGCCCAAGACGGTGCTCGTGCCCGCCGAACCTGACGACCTCGACCTCTACGAACAGTGGCTGAGCGATCTGCGGGGGAGCGCGGTCACGATCCGGGTACCGCAGCGGGGTGACAAGCGTCGGCTCCAGGAGACGGTTGCCCACAACGCCCGGGAGGAACTCGTCCGGCACCGCCTGAAGAGGGCGAGCGACCACAACAGTCGGGCGAAGGCACTCAACGAACTCCAGGACGCCCTCGGCCTTCCCGATTCGCCGCTGCGGATCGAGTGCTACGACATGAGCCACCTCCAGGGCACCGACTACGTCGGGTCGATGGTCGTGATGGAGGACGGACTCCCGAAGAAGTCCGAGTACCGGCGCTTCAAGATCCGCAGCGGCCAGGGCAACGACGACTTCCGTGCGATGGAGGAGGTCCTGACCCGACGGTTGACCGCGTACCTGGAGGACAAGGAGAAGCCGGTCTCGGAACGGGGACGGTTCGCCTACCCGCCGCAGCTTCTCCTCGTCGACGGTGGCAAGGGCCAGTTGGGCGTCGCCGTGAGGGTCCTGTCCGAGCTGGGACTCGACGAGGAGATCCCCGTCGCCTCGCTGGCGAAACGCTTCGAGGAGGTGTTCGTGCCAGGTATGTCCGACGCCATCCGTATCCCACGCCAGTCCGAGGCGCTGTACTTGCTCCAGCGGATCCGGGACGAGTCGCACCGGTTCGCGATCACCTTCCACCGGGAACTGCGGGGCAAGCGGATGACCTCCTCGACGCTCGACGGCATACCCGGACTGGGCCCGACGCGATCCAAGCGTCTGGTGAAGGAACTGGGCAGCGTGAAGAAGGTGCGCCAGGCATCCCTCGACGACCTCCGAGGGCTGTCCTGGCTGCCAGACGCAGTGGCAAAGGCCGTCTACGAACACCTCCACCCCGACGCAGACCGCCCATCCTGAGGCTGTTCGGGGGGGTGTCACGTTTCGACTCGCTGGCGCTCGCTC
>JAGQSN010000156.1 GCA_020439555.1 Acidimicrobiales bacterium
TTCGCGCACCAGTGCATGCCGTAGGAGAAGTACACGTAGAGGTGTCCCGCCTGCCCGAACATGACTTCCGTGCGTGGGGTGGGTCCCCGGTAGGCGTGGCTCGCCGGATCGTCCATTCCCCGGTAGGCCTCGACCTCGACGATCCGGGCGGAGCGCTCCCCCACGACTATCAGCTTGTTGAGCAGGTCCGGTGCGAGGTCCAGCGGATCCCGGGCGAAGAACGATCGCCGCAGCGCTCGACCCGTCACCGTGGCAGGGCGTCGCCGGTGGTCGCCCACCAGAGCGTCCCGGCACCCGACACCTCGAGCGCTCCATCGCCGGGTCCCACGAAGGCAGCCAGGCCGTCCGCGAGCGTCACACCGGCTGCGGCCCCCGCGATGTCGACTTCGCCGTCCGTCGCCAGCAGCAGTGACGGTCCAAACGGAGTGATCTGGACCACGCCGTCAGCGGTCTCGGTCGGGGCGACACGGACGAGGCCGAAAGCCGATTCGGCGGCGTCGTAGCAACTGAGTCCTGGCCCGGATACCACGACGGTCGGCGCGGGCGGGACGCCCGGTTCGAACTTCAGTACGGCCAGCAGTTCGTCGACGTCTACGTGTTTGGGGGTCAGACCTCCGCGCAGGACGTTGTCCGAAGCCGCCATCACCTCGACCCCGGCCCCGGCCAGGTATGCGTGGAGGTTGCCGGCAGGGAGGTGCACGGAGTCGCCTCGACGAAGGTGAACCACCTGAAGGAGCAAGGGGGCGACGGCCAGCGCGTCGCCGGGGAACGCTGCTGAGACCCGGGCCACCCACGCCCGGGCGGTTTCCGGACCGCTGGGGTCGGCCGGGTCCAGGTCCGCTTCGGGATCCGGTGCGACGACGGCCTCCACCGCTCTTGCCAACTCGCCCGACCGGTCAGGGTCCAGACGGAGGAGCCATTCGAATCCTCGGTGCAGGCCGTCCGGGCCGGACAACAGTTCCGTCAGGGGGGACAGGCCCTCCAGGCCGAGGGAGTCGATCAGCGCCACTGCGTCCTCGGGTCGACGGAATCCGCACAACGCCCAGGTGTCGCTCAGCGCCACGAGCGCCTCGGGTTTCGCTCCCCGGTCCCGGTAGGTCCGCTGCGGGTCGTCCAACGGGACCCCTGCGGCCTCCTCACGTGCGAAGCCTGCTTCGGCCTGCTCCGCGTCAGGGTGGGCCTGGAGCGACAGCGGTGCGCCGACAGCGAGCACCTTGAGGAGGAACGGCAGCGCGTCGAAGCCCTTCGCGGCCAGGTCACGGCCTAGCCACCTCACCGGTTCCTCGGCCACCAAATCCGCGAGGGACCGTCCTACTGCTGCCGGGTCACCGTCGACCACGATCGATGGGGCTCCCGGGTGGGTGCCGACCCACAGTTCGGCCTCCGGGCCACCCGAGGGTGCGAGGCCCAGCAGGTCTGCCAGGCCGTCGACGCGTCCCCACGCGTAGTCGCGCACCTCGTTGGCCAGCAGGAGCATGCCGCCGAGCATAGGGACCTCGTCTCGCGAGTCGGTGGGTCCTGCCCACACCTCGGTCAGTCGACGGCGAGTCGCGTCTTGTCTGTTGTCAGGCGTTCGCGGAAGCGGTCGAGTTGGTCCGCTACCGGAATGGGGCCGGCTCCACCTCTGGTGGTTCTCCTCGTGACCGACACGCCGGGGGCGAGCAGCGCTGCGGCCTCGGGGCCGAGGCGTGCGTCGTCGGTGACGAGCTCGGCCATCGTGGCTTCGCCGTCGAGGGCGCGGCGCACGATGTCGCCGACGATCGCGTGGGCGTCGCGGAACGGAGTCCCCCGCTCGACCAGCCACTCGGCCAGGTCCGTCGCGGCCGGGTACGGCGACGAAGCGGCTTCGGCCATGCGGTCGAGACGGAACGTGGAGGTCGCCAGCAGGCCCGTGACCGCACCGAGGCCGAGGATCGTCTGGTCGATCGAGTCGAACAGCGGTTCCTTGTCCTCCTGGAGGTCACGGTTGTAGGTGAGCGGCAGCGACTTGAGCGTGGCGAGGAAGCCCGTGAGGTTGCCGAGGAGCCGGCCCGCCTTGCCACGCGCGAGCTCCGCGATGTCGGGGTTCTTCTTCTGCGGCATCATCGAACTGCCCGTCGAGTAGCCGTCGTCGAGGCCGAGGAACCCGAACTCGTCGGTCGACCAGAGGCAGATCTCCTCACCGATCCGGGAGATGTGGATCGCGAGCAGCGACAGGTCGAAGAGGGTTTCGGCGACGAAGTCGCGGTCGCTGACGGCGTCGAGGGAGTTGTCGAACACGGTGGCGAAGCCGAGGTCCTCGGCCGTGCCCGCCGGGTCGAGCGCCAGGCTGGAACCGGCGAGAGCACCGGCACCGAGCGTCGACACGTCGGCCCGGTCACGGGTGGCGAGCAGCCGGTCGAGGTCCCGGGCGAGCGCCCAGCCGTGGGCGAGCAGGTGATGTGCCAGCAGCACCGGCTGCGCCCGTTGGAGGTGCGTGTAGCCGGGCAGGTAGGCGTCGCC
>JAGQSN010000157.1 GCA_020439555.1 Acidimicrobiales bacterium
CGATCCCATGACCGTGTCGGCGTACATCCTCATCCAGACCGAGGTCGGCAAGGCCGCAGCGGTGGCCGAGGAGGTGCGGGGCATCCCCGGGGTCATCGCCGCCGACGACGTGACCGGCCCGTACGACTGCGTCGTACGGGTCGAGTCCGCGTCCATGGACGAGCTCGGCCGCCTCGTGGTCAGCCGCGTCCAGATGATCGACGGCATCACGAAGACCACGACGATGCCGGTCGTGCATCTCTGAAGATCCTCCCTCAGGGGTGAAACCTTTCGACTCGCTGCGCTCGCTCAAGGAGCGGAGAGCTGGGTTCGCTCGAGGCGCAGGCGGGCTTTCGCAGGGTCAGCGAAGCGGGTTCAGGACCATCGCCCTGATGCCCAGACCCATGAGGAACAGCCCCCCGGCGCCGTAGAACCGATACCTGTGCTCGGCCAGCTGAGTCCGGTAGCTGTAGATGATCGCGACCGAGAACGCCGAGATGAACCCGTAGAACATGTGCATCCGGAGGTGATCCGACTTGAATCCCTGCATCGCCCAGACGCCGAGGATCACCTGGACGAAGACGGAGGCCTGCGTCACCCAGACGGCCCACCACAGTTCACGGCGCCTGAGCACTTTCCACCGGTCCGCGGCCAACGCCCATGCGCCGACCAGACCGTTGCCGACGACCACGAACCAGGCGAACGAACGGTGGATGTCGTGAATGTAGGGGGGTGCGGCGGCCAGCAGGCCGGAGAGAGAGTTCACCCTGTGTAGTTCGGCGAGCCGCTGAGCGGGGACGCGCCTGCCGCCCCCTGGACCCCGGTTCCGTCCTGGTCGGTTCCGACCGTCGACGTGGTCGCAGCAGACGTGCTGGTGGTCGGAGTGGTCGGCACACCGGGTTGGTCGAGGTCGGCCGACACGCAATCGGGCGGAGCGTTGACCGGGTTGCAGCGGGCCACGGTTCCGCCGGGGATCTCGACGAAGTAGTCGGTCTCGAAGCCGACCCCGAAGTTGGGTACCGGGAAGTCCGTGCTGACCCACTGCGCACCGCTGGCGAGGGCAGCGTCACGCTGCGACGTGTCGTTGTCGCGGGCTTCGAGGGTGTCGCTGTCGGCGCGGGTCCGCACGACGTAACCGTCTCGAACCAGATCGGGGATCGACGGGTCCGTCGGGTCGTTGCGCTTGATGAACGCGGCGTCGTCATCACCCGGATCGGCGTTCGTGAACATCATCCGTCCCGCGAGGTTCGAAGCCCCTGCCAGGTACGTGTCGCGGTATCCGCCGCCGTTGTCCATCAGGAACATGACCTTGCCGCGACTCTGCCCGAGCGTCGGCCAACCAGTGTCTGCCAGTGCTTCGGGCAGCGTGGCGTGGCTGCCGCGCACGTCGTCGGGGGTGATGACCTGATCGGCCGGGAAGACCGAACGGATCACCGAGTCCACCTCGTTCATGGCGGTGGCATCGAACGGTTCGGGCACGACGAACGGCAGGTCGCCAAGCTCCAGAGGAGTGTCCTTCAGTTCCAGGAGAATCGCGATCGGTACGTGCGTCGGGTGGGCGTCGCTCCAACCCTTCACGGCCCTGAGACACGCCTCCAAGGTGAGGCAGGTCGACTCGTAGTCGACGTCCTGGATGTGGAACACCTTCAGCCCGGGTTCGCTCATGACCGGATCGAGCGGTGCGGTCACCCCGGCGGCCGATCTCAACAGCGGGTGCGCGTATCGACCACCCTCCTTGTCGACGAACACATCCAGTTCGATCTGGCGGACCTTCTGCTCCTGGAACTGGTCCGGGAGCGGGAGGTGGCGGTACTCCATCCGGTCCTCGGCGGCTCCGATCACCGAACGGCGCAGATCGAGTTCCGCTTGGCTGGGCATCAGGTGGTAGCTGTTGTGGCTACCGACCACCTGGATCTCGTTGAGCCTGATGTCGTCACCGGGAAGGCCCGTGTCCTGAGCCTGAGCGGACAGCCCAGGGACTGCCGCCATCCCCAGGGACGCGACCGCTGCAGCCGCGGCGAGCACCGCTCCGATCCTGCGTGCCCTGGGCATGGGCGAACCTCCTGTTGTGCTCCGATGAGCAGGTTGGACAGACCGTAACCGACGACCGCGGGAACCAACCGCGTTCGCCCGTGGAGCTATGCGGAAGCGTGGAGCGCTTCGAACAGTTCTGCGAACAGAGCCGGCGGTTCGTCGGGAAGGTTCTCGACGATGAACCACTCCTCGCCGAACACGAATGCGAACGCCTCGTCCGGCATCGACATCATGAAGTGGTCGGGTCCGATCTGGCTCGCATGGGATGCCATCGAAGCTCGCTTGCGGTTGACGAAGGCGGACACGTCGACCCGATGGGTCAGTTCGGACTGCCTCTTGCCGAACGGTGCCTCGGGAGCACCCGTGCCCCGACGGTCCTCGCCTTCGCCATCGTGGCGTTCCGCTGAACGGACCTCCTCCAGCGCCTGCTCACCGGCGGCCTTGCTGGTGGCGTTCGCTGCGCTGGATTCGTCGAGATCGACGCCGAATTCCTTCGCGCGGGCCATCGCCTCGTCGATGCGGTCACGGTTGATCGACGCCTGGGCGACGACCGGCACCCCGGCCAGCTCTCCGGCACGCATTCCGACCCTGTGAACCTGCACGTGGTCGGGGTGGCCGTAGCCACCGATGTCGTCGTAGACGGTGAGCACGTCGGGCCGCTCCTCCGTGAGGATCGTGGCCAGGCGCGTTGCAGCGTGTTCCACGTCGGCCTGCCAGAAGCAGTACGGGGCGTCGTTGGTGTCTGTTCCGGCCATCCCGGAGTCGGTCCAGCCAAGGAACTCGACCCGACTGACCCCGAGCTCCTGAGCCGACGCGTAGGACTCCGCCGAGCGGCGAAGGGCTAGCTGTTCACCGTCGGCCAGCACGCCGGGGACCGGTGTTCCAAGCTCTCCGCGGGTGGCGAAGACGAGCGTCACCCGGTGGCCGGCTGCGGCAGCACGCGCGAGCAGGCCCCCGGTTGCGATCGACTCGTCGTCGGGATGAGCGTGGAAGCTGACTATGCCTGCCATAGGGCCTGCAACCTACCGGCCCCGACGGTCGGTCCGGTCGGCCTCAGGCGATCGCATTGCTCTCGCGCAGAGCGGCGATCCGCTCGGCCGGGACGCCCCAGTCGGCCAGGACCTCGTCGGTGTGTTGGCCGGCGTGAGGCGGCGGCCGGTCGATCGACCCGGGGGTGCGGCTGAACCGGGGTGCCGGTGCAGGCTGGGTGATCCCGGCCACCTCCGTGAACGTGCCCCGCTCCGCCATGTGGGGATGCTGGGGTGCCTCGGCCATGCTCAGCACCGGAGCGAAGCAGACGTCGGTGCCTTCCATGAGTTCGCACCATTCGTCCCGCGTCTTGGAACGGAACACCGTCGCCAGTCGCTCCTTCATCGCCGTCCACTGCGTCCGATCCATCTGATGGGGTAGCTCCTCACCCTCCAGCCCTGTCAGGCGCAGCAGTTCCGCGTAGAACTGCGGCTCGATCGAGCCGATCGAGATGTACTTGCCGTCGCTGGTCTCGTACGTGTCGTAGAAGTGCGCCCCGGTGTCGAGCATGTTCGTGCCGCGCTCGTCGTTCCATATCCCCATGGCCCGGAACGACCACGTCATGGTCATGAGGCTCGCCGCCCCATCGACCATGGCGACGTCGATCACCTGTCCCTGCCCCGACCGTGACGCTTCGAGCAGCGCGGCGCAGACGCCGAACGCGAGCATCATCCCTCCGCCACCGAAGTCACCGACGAGGTTGAGCGGGGGTGTCGGCTGCTCGCCTGCCCGTCCCAGCGGTTCGAGCGCGCCGGCGAGGGCGATGTAGTTGATGTCGTGGCCTGCAGTGGGCGCGTACGGGCCGTCCTGACCCCAGCCGGTCATCCGCCCGTAGACCAGCCTGGGGTTCCTGGCGAGGCAGACGTCGGGACCGAGTCCGAGTCGCTCCATGACGCCGGGTCGGAATCCCTCGACCAGCGCATCGGCAGAAGCGACGAGGTCGAGAACGGTCGCGACGCCATCGGGGTTCTTGAGGTCGACGCCGACCGAGCGTCGACCGCGGTTGAGGATGTCGCCCGGCGGCTGGTCGGGGTCGCCGCCCATGACGTTGCCCGACCGGTCGAGGCGCACGATGTCGGCGCCGAGGTCGGCGAGCAGCATCGCTGCGAAGGGACCGGGGCCGATGCCGGCGAACTCGATGATGCGGAAGCCGCTGAGCGGACCCATGCGTCGTACTCCTGGGGTTGGTGGGATCGGGCGGCGGCCGGACGGGCGGCCGACGGGTTCGGACGAGGGGCGACCGGGTCAGTCGGCCCGGTTGGCGACGTCGGCGATCGCGTCGGCGATCCGGGGCCAGAGCGGCACCGGGAGGTCGTGGGCCATGTCGTCGAACGCGAGGAGATCGGCGCCGGCGATGAGCTGCGCGGTGCGCTGTCCGCCGGAGAACCCGACGAGGCGGTCGCCGCGTCCGTGGACCACGAGCGCCGGCAGGTCGAGCGCGGCCAGGCCCTCGGCCCGGTCGCCGGAGGCGACGATGGCCAGCAGCTGGCGGGTGACGCCGATCGGGTTCACGCCGCGGTCGACCTCGAGGGTCGCCCGCTTGCGGGCCCGGTCCTCGTCGAAGTGCTCGCTGCCGATGGTGCGCTGGATCTCGACGCCGTGCTCGATCGAGGCCTCCCGCTCGGTGGGCCGGGGCTGCATGAGCGCGCCGAGGATCTCGGGCTCGGGCGTGCCGACGTCGCCCTCGCCGGTGGTGGACATGATCGACGTGAGCGA
>JAGQSN010000158.1 GCA_020439555.1 Acidimicrobiales bacterium
CATCGAATCCCTCAAGGGCCACCCGCTCTTCGCGCACGTGACCTTCACCCGGTCCGAGCGGTCCGCGATCGCGGCGCTCGTGACAGGTCTGCTCGACGATCCGCGGAACTGAGGGGACCGTCAGCGGACGGTGATCCGGACCGATGCCTCCACCTGGGTGAACCGGTCCCGTTGCGCCGTCACCTCGACGGTCCAAGTTCCGGCCAGGGGGACGTCCGTGTTGACGACGATGAAGTGGCCCGGTCCTGCGGTCGCGGGTTCGAGGTCCAACGGCCCCACGTCCTTGGCCGGCAGGGACAGGTGGACCTCCACGTCCTCGTAGGAGTCGTCCGCCAACCCCTTGGAGTCGAAGAACTGGAC
Organism: Acidimicrobiales bacterium; assembly: GCA_020439555.1. GTDB lineage: Bacteria > Actinomycetota > Acidimicrobiia > Acidimicrobiales > Iamiaceae > Aquihabitans. The sequence continues at coordinate 361 of JAGQSN010000158.1, forward strand.
GTGGACGTCGTTGCGTCCCTCCCGGCCCGGATCGAAGGAGACGTCGACCCGGCCGTTCCCGAACGGCGCGCTCGCCGAGATCTCCACCGCGGCCGACGCCGCCACCTCCCGTGCCGGGGTCAGGTTGGACAGGACACCGGTGAGCACGAGGACCACCGCCAGGAGCGCCACCTCCGTTCGCAGGACCTTGTGGAACGTCGGCCACTTCCCCGAGACGGTCGTCGCGTCACCGGCGCCGGGCGACGAGTCCTGAGCACCGTCTCCGGAGTCGTCGGCATCGTCGGCATCCTCGCTCCCGGCCGCCTCATCGGAACCGCCGAGCGAAGGAATGAACGAGAAGCGGTTCCAAGCAGCGCCCAGGAGGACGACGCCCACGAGCGAGACCTTCGCGACGAGAACGCGGCCATAGCTCGTGTCGACGAGCGCGTGCAGACCTCGGACCTCGATCCAGGCCAGGGTCGATCCGGACGCGACCACGAGTGCTGCCGTGACGAGCGCCCAACCGGAGAACCGGCGCACCGCGTCGGCGGCTGCCGGCAGGTCGGCCACTCGCCGACGACGGCGAAGGGTCGCCACCAGGGACAACAGCCCGCCGAACCAGACCGCTCCGGCGAAGACGTGGATCAGGTCGGCGAGGTAGCCGAGCGCCGCCGGTGACATGGTCCGGGTGTGTCCCGTCACCACCAGACCCAGGGGGGCGAGGACCGCCCCTCCCGTCGCCGTCACACGGACCGCCGCGCGGAACGGTAGGCCCGTGGTGAGGGCGACCGACAGCAACCCCAGACAGACCGCGAGGATCGACCACCCGAACCCGTCCGAGAGCGCCAACTTCAGGACGCCCTGGTCCGAGACCGAGCCGAGGCCCTGTCCGCTGACGAGCGAGGCCTGGAACGGGATCTGAGCCGCAGCGGCGAAGATCCCGACTCCGGCCAGTGCGCCCACGGCACGGTTGACGGGTGTGGGTTCGTCCTCCCGCCGCAACCCGCCGCCCACGACGACCGCACCCGACACTCCGAGCACCGCCAGGTAGGTCAACGCCCGCAGTGCCCTCCCCGCCCATTCGTCCCGGTCGTCGGATGCCGAGGCGAACGCCCGCTCGGCGACGTCGGCTCCCACCTCGGAACGAACGCCGATGGAGAAGCGGAACGCCCCGCTGACCGGGTGACCGTCAGCCGAGACGACGCGCCACGCAACGACGTATCCGCCGTCGACCAGACCCGAGCGCAGGGGCGCCGTGACCGTGGTACCGGAGGCGGTGGCTCGTCCGGCGTCGACGCGCTCGCCGGCAGCGTCGAGCACCCTCACCCCGTCGGCCCGCACCTCGACGCCTTCGGTGAAGGTCATCTTCACGGCCGTCGGTCCGGCGTCGAGCACCGATCCGTCGACCGGGTCCGACGACTCCAGCGCAGCGTGGGCCGAGGCCCGACCAGCCCAGCCTCCCACCACGGCCAGCACGACCAGCAGGATCAGGACGGCCGCGTGCACTCGCCGAGCCGACCCGGCCTGACCGGACGTGGCATTCCGAAGGCCTGCGTCGGCCCGGTCGACGGTGGAGGTGACGGGATGGTGGATCGGTCGAGGCATCGAAGGTTGTGTCGTAACCGCTGCCGGGATCGGTTCCCGTCGGTCGAGTTTCGGCGCCCGAGTTTGGGGGCCGGGGACCGGGACCCTACGATGAAACGTCCGCACCAGCACGTTCCCGGCTGCTGGCTGCGTCGGAACCTCCGGGAAGGACCCACGATGGCCAAGAGCGACAAGCGACCGATCATCAAGCTCAAGTCGACTGCCGGGACGGGCTACACGTACGTCACCCGCAAGAACAAGACGAACACGCGTGAGCGGATCGAGCTGAAGAAGTACGACCCGAAGATCCGCCAGCACGTGATCTTCAAGGAAGAGCGCTGACCCCTCGCCGTTGACCGTCCGGCGGACGGCCGACAACCTCAGCGTCGATCGGCTGCCGTGAAGGGGGCATATGCCCTGGTCACGGCAGCTCCCGCGCGCTCCGCGCGGTATCCACCACCTCCGCGCGCGGGTTTCGTACCCTGTCGTGAACTTGGGGAACCGTTCGGAGGGACGGCATGCCGCTCGGACACGACATCTACGGCTTGGACATCGAGACCGACACCGGAGCCGGCTCGATCGACCCCGCCGAGACCCGGATCAGAGCGATCGGTCTCTCGGTGCGCAACGCCGATCGAACGTTCACCGGCGACGAGGCCACGATCCTCCGTCAGGTCGACGAGGCACTCGCCGACCTGCCAGGCGGCATCCTCGCGACCTGGAACGGTGCGACGTTCGACCTTCCCTTCATCTCCGACCGTGCACGACTGCTCGGCGTCGCGCTCGACCTGACTCTCTGTTCGGACCGTCGGCGCAGGACGACACGTGCCCTTCTTCCCGGCCACGACGGCGCCTACAGGGCGACCTGGGGAGCGCACCGTCACCTGGACACCTTCCGCATCTACGGTGACTCCGGTTCGACCGGCACGTTCAGCGCCATCTTCGGCTTCCCCCGTCGCCGCGCCGCGACGATCGCGTCGACCGACGACCTTCTGCACGAGGCGATGCACGCACACGCAGCGAGCGACGCTCGCCTCGCCCGGGTCCTCGCCGAACGCAAGGGAGCCGGGGTGTTGCGCTACGTGGACCAGGTGTCCGAGGACGAGGACAGGATCGGACTCGATCTCGCTGCGGCCGGCCAGTCCGCCGAGGACCGGATGCCCGTGGAATCCGTGCGGGTCCGTCCGGCTGTAGCCGGCATCGCGTAACGGCTCCGTCGCAGGCTCGCGCCTGACCACGCCACTCCGGTCCTGCGCGTCTGCACGTCGAGCCGACCGGATTGTCGGTCCCCCCGGCCATGATTCCTGTCGAGGCTCGCGCTCCCCTCCGCCGTTCGGCACGGACGCCACACCGCTCCACGAACTGCGGAGGCTTCCGTGCGCTCATCCCGTCACCATCCGTCCCCTCGCCGTCGACCCATCCCTCCCCCGGTGGGATCGGAACCACCGAAGGCGGTCCCCAAGGCCTCGGCGCTGGAGGTGATCGCGTGCTCGGTGCACGCTTCCATGACAGACCCGAGCGGAGCCCAGGTGGTCGGGGTCTCCTTCGGGAGCGGCGACTTCGAGATCGCTTCTTGGCCGCTGCCGGCCGATGGCACCGATCCCCTCGCATCCCTCGTCGGTTGGGTGGCCCCGGACAGATTCCACGCGCTGGGTCTCACCGTGTCGGGTTGCCGCTACGAGGTTGCAGGGAGCGAGGGCGACCGTGCCACCTCGGCCCCTGGACGCCTTCGCTTCACGATCCTGCTCGACCGACACGGAGAGCCGGTGCTCGTCGGGGAGGATCAGACCGGGCGTCGCTTCGTGGGCAGGGAACCGAGCGGCCCGGTCGCCGATTCGCTGCACCGCTGCCTCGCCCGCCCCACACCACCGCCCGACCACGGCCCCGGAACCTGGATCGAGGCTTCATGGCTCGACTCGATCGCAGAGCAGTCCTCACGTCGTCCGGGACACGTCACGTGGTCCGAGGCCTCACTTCTGCACCCGCTGTCCGGCGGGGAGGTCGTCGAACCGGAGTCCCTGGCGCTCGCGACGATGGCAGCCGAGGACAGCACCTGGGGCGACCTGCGGCAACGCCACCACGTCGACTCTGCCCCGCACCCTCCGGCGGGAACAGCGATGCATCCCTCGGACTGGTTCGACGACGGATCATTCGCCCGTTGGGTCGAACGTGACCTCCCCCCGATCGACGATCTGCTCGAAGTCGTGTTCGCCACGGTCGCCGATTCGGTGGCCATCGCGATCATGAACGCGCTGGTCGTGACGTGACAGCCCGAAGCCGCGACGATCAGATCCCTGCTCGTTCGGCGGTCTCCGCCCACAACTTGCGGTACTCGGCGGCCGCCAGGCTCCTCGGAGCACCGACGACCACCGGCACCTGTTCCTCGGGCAGTCGAGCCACCGAGGAACTCTCCGGAATCGCTGCGCCGAGGAAGTCCGTCCGCGATCTGATCTCCGCCTCGGTCCTGCGGTGCAGCGGCTTACGGCGGTCGATCATGGAGATGAACGGAGCGAGGATCGCCGGGCTGGCGCTGCGAGTGTCGGTCAGGAAATCCCGGAATCGGTCGAGGGCCCTGACGGGCAGTGGCTCGGGCAGGACGGGTACGAGCAGCAGGTCGGACACGGAAGCCACCGCCTCGACCACCGCTGTGAGGCCGGGTGGACAATCAAGGATCACCACGTCAAGATCGTCCTTCGCCCCGGCAAGGAGCTTGCGGATCGGCTTGGACGGACGGCCGCTGAGCGACAGGACCCGGTCGATCTCGCGGACGGACGCATCCGCCGGGACGACCTGGAGGTGCTTGATAGAGCTCGCTCGTGACACCCGTTCCAGGCCGCCACGCCCCCCTCCGACCAGGCGGGAGGCGCCGCCCTTCAGCTTCGGCTTCAGGTCCAGGCAGTGCGTCGCCGCCCCTTGCGGGTCGAGGTCCCAGAGCAGGGTTCGGTACCCGGCCGAAGCCGCGATCGCGGCAAGGTTCACCGCGGTCGACGTCTTGCCCACTCCCCCTTTCAGCCCGGTCAGGGCGACGACGCGCATGGCCATGGTCAGTCGTTGTACTTCTTGAGGATCTCGTCCACGTCGGACTGGGCCGAGGAGAGTGCCTTGGCGGGGTCCTTCGGGTTGGGGCCCATGACGTCGTAGAGCATTGCGTCCATCCGCTCGGTGAACGCCGTGTACGGACCCATCAGCGGACCGGGACGGTCCGGGTCCGCGTCCTCGAGTTGTTCCACGGCGTTCTTCAACATGACCCCGGCGACGTCGGTCTTCCAGAAGTTCTCGACCTCGGGCGAGCTCTGCGCCTCCTTCACCACCGGCAGGTAGCCGGCCTGGGTGTGCCAGCGGATCGCGTTCTCGGGTTCGAGCATGAACTTGAGGAACGCCCAGGCACCTGCCTGCTCGGCGTCCGACGAAGTGTTCAGCATGTAGAAGGCGCCGCCGCTCGCGTACACCTGGCCGGCCTGCTCCGGGCCGGGCAGCATGCCTGCCCCTGGCACGAGCCGCGTCGCCTTGTCGATCTGCGCCTTGCTGAAGCCGAGACCGACGGCCTCGGCGTCGAGCTTGCCGCCGAGGAAGTCCCGGATCGTGCTGCTCGCAGTGCTGGTCTCCACGAGCATCGAGGACTTCTCCTGGACGAGCGCCAGGTAGTGGTCGATGCTGCCCTCGGTGACCGGGTAGGTCGCGACGAGACCTTCCTTGCGCATCTTCTGGAGCTCGGTGAGGATCTTCCTGGCCTCAGGGGTGTCGAAGGTCGCCTTGGTGGGTGGGGCCGAGCGCCCGTTGTCGTTGTTGACGGACTCCACGCCCATCCCCGACAACCAGGTCGTGAAGAACCACGAGTCGGACTTGAACGACAGCGGTTCCTCCGAGACACCCTTCTGCTTGAGCACCTTGGCGATCCGCTCGATGTCGGCGAAGGTCTTCGGCGGTGCCTCGGGGTCGAGACCGGCCTCCTTGAAGTGGATCTTGTTGTAGTAGATGACCGGCGTCGACACGTTCATGTAGCCGGGGTAGAGGACGCCGTCGACGGAGAACGACGTCCGGGCGACCGGGTCGATCTGCTTGACGTCGTAACCGTCGGCCTTCATGCAGGCCTCGGCCGGCATCACCTGCCCCTTGTCGACGAGCTCACCCAGGGCACGGTCCTCCAGGTAGACGATCTGGGGGAGCTGCTTCGGAGTGGCCGAGGCACCTTCGTACTTGCGGAGCACCTCCTGGTAGGAGGCGCCCTGCTTGTTGACCTCGACCTTCACCTTGTCCTGACTGGCGTTGAAACGCTTCGCCATGTCCTTGAGCACCCCTTCGGGCGAACCGCCGAGCCCGCCGTACCAGACGTCGACGGTGACCGGCCCGGTCACCTTGTCGAGAGCCTTCACCGGGCAGGTGGGCATGGCCTTGCCCTCCGGCTTCGGGTTTGCCTGGCGTCCCCCGTCGCCACCGCCCGTCGACGGCGGCGACCCGCACGCTGCGACGAACAGTCCGGCGGCACAGCCGAGAACTGCTGCCCCACGACCGAATCGCACCGGTCGACTCCTCCGTGCCGTGGTGCCCGACGGTGAGACAGGTCGCTGGTCGCGTTTGGTGGCTGTTTCCATGAGGGAACCCCTTTCGGGAGCGGTCATTTCACCGCGCCGGCGGTGAGGCCACGGATGATGTGGCGTTGGAAGGCGACGAGCATCACCGCGACAGGGACAGCGCTGACGAGGGCTGCAGCGACGGTGACGTTCGCCTGGGCGATGTTCTCGGAGATGTTGGACCGAAGGGCGATCTGGAGCGTGTTGGAGGCGTCGGTCTCGATGATCGAGCGAGGCCACAGATACTGGTTCCAGGCAGCAAGAGCCGAGATCACGGTGAACGACGCGATCACCGGCCGGTTCAACGGGATCGCGAAGCGGGTGAGGAAGGTCAGGTGGCCGTGCCCGTCGATGCGGACCGCGTCCTGGATGTCCTTCGGGATTCCCCTGAAGCCCTGCCGGATCAGGAAGATGCCCATGGCGGAAGCGGCGAAGGGCAGGACGAGGCCCTGCATGGAGTCGATCCAGCCGAGCTGTCGGATCAGGGCGATGTTGCCCACGAGGGTCACCTCGAGGGGGAGAAGCAGGGTCGCCAACGCGGCGGCGAAGAGGATCCGCTTGAACGGGAAGTCGAGGAACACGAACGCGTAGGCCGCGAGGATCGCCGTCACCACCTGGGCCACAGTGATGAGCACGCTCATCGTGAGGCTTCGCAGCATCGCCTCCCCCAGACCCGACGAAGCCCACGACTGGGTCCAGACCGTCGCACCGACGAAGACCATCGCGGCGGCGACCGCCACGACCGATACAGCCAGGGCGTCGAGGATCGCGACCGGGACCGACCGGTGACCGGGTTCGTGGAAGCCGATGGTCTGTGTGACAGCGACACCCGCGACAGCCAGGAAGAACAGGCCGGCGGTCCGGCCGTCCGCCGCGTGCAGCGAGCCGAACACGGGACCGAGGAGAACCGTGAGGGTGACCGTTCCACCGACGATCGCGACGAGCCGCCTCACGGTCGCGATCTCACGAGCGTGACGGAGCCAGGAACCGTGCGGGGAACCGACGCGCTGCAACCACGCGAAGGCCGCCAGGATCACGGCCGTCCTCAGCAGGACCGACCACGCTCCTCCGGTGAACCACGTCCTGTCCTTCCAGGCGACCTCGACAGGATGCAGTGGTTTGCCGGCGTCGATGTAGGCGAGCGGCGGCGACAACGCCTGGATGAGGGTCATGAACAACGGTGCGAGCACGACCACCGAGAGCACGCAGAGCAGCGCGTACTGGCCGATCACGCCGACGATCCGACGGAGAGACGACCTCACCTGGCCGTCGGCCAGAACGGTCTCCACGACGTCGTCGAGCAGCTCAGTTGTCATAGTGCACCCGCCGGTCGAGGATCGCGAACTGAAGTGCCGTGACGACGAAGGTCACCACGAACAGTCCGACGGACAGGACCGCGCCGGCCCCGTAGTTCTGGTTCTCCCTGAAGATCTTGAACACGAGCGTCTCCGACGAACCGGCTGGACCGCCGCCGGTGATGATGTCGATCTGGGCGAAGGCCTGGAAGCCGAACACGACCAACACGACGGTCAGGAACAGCAGCACCGGCGAGATGAGCGGAAGGGTGATGCGCACCAGGCGACGGAAGGAGCCGTAGCCGTCGAGCCGAGCTGCCTCCATCACCTCCTCGGGAACCGCCTGGAGCCCGGCGAGCACGATCACGAACGCCAGGCCCAGGTTCTGCCAGATGGACGGAAGGGCCGCGGCGAACAGGGACCAGCCCCGCTCGTTGATCCAGTCCACCTTGAAGAGCCCGACCACCGGGTTGAGGATGAAAAGGAACATCACGGAACTGACCGCGACCGAACTGGCGAGGGTCGACGAGAAGATCGCCTGGAACACCTTGATGCCCTTGAGCTGACGGTGGGCGGCGACCGCCAGCAGGATCCCCAGCACGAGTCCGGCGGGCACCGTGTAGAGGACGAAGGTGATCGAGTGGATCAGACCGTCCTTGAACGGTTCCCCGAACAGGACCTCTCGGTACTGGGCCATGCCGACGTCTCGGTAGCCACCGCCCCTGGTGCTCTCGAAGCGTCCCCAGCTCACGAGCTTGAAGAACGGCAGGTAGAAGAAAATGCCGAACACGAGAGCGGACGGCAGCAGGAACAGCGCGGCGAGGCCGACCTCGCCGGGTCGGTAGCGACGTCTTCGCCGCTTCGGAGCGACGTCGGCTGCGTCCTGCGTCGAGGCGCTGACCGTGAGGTCGGTCACGGCATCCGCTCTGTGGTCGCCGGATCGAAGAGATGCACGTTCTGAGGCTCCGCGGTCACCGTCATGGTCGATCCCGCGTCGGTGGGAGCCATGCCGACCTGGCGCACGATCAGGTCCTGGCCACCGACCGACCCGGAGACCAGGCACTCGTGTCCGAGCCACTCGATCGCCTTCACCTGGATCTGGACGCCGTCTCCCGATGTCACGTCGAGGTGTTCGGGGCGCACGCCGACGATCACTTGCTGGCCGGGCGCCGGCTTCGACCGGAGTCCTGCCGGCAGCGGCAACCGTCCTCCGTCGAGGGCCACCGACTGCCCGTCGTCCGCGATCTTCGCGGTGAGGCAGTTCATCGGCGGAGTACCGATGAACTGTGCGACGAAGGTGTTGCGGGGCCGCTCGTAGACCTCCTGGGGAGTACCCACCTGCTGGAGGCGACCCATCGACATGACGGCGATCCTGGTGGCCATCGTCATGGCCTCGACCTGG
>JAGQSN010000159.1 GCA_020439555.1 Acidimicrobiales bacterium
TCGTAGTCCATCGACAGTCCGAACAAGATGGCGAACATCATCATCGGCACGAACGACGCGATGGGAACGGCCTCATCCAAGCCGATCAGGGATCGGCCCCAGCCCCACTGGAACACCGCGACCACGACGCCGTAGGCGGCACCGATCGACAGCAGGTTCATGACGACGGCCTTCAGCGGTACCAGCAGGGACCGGAACACGACCATCAGCAGTACGAAGGACAAGCCGAGCACAGCGGCGAGGAAGAACGGAAGCCGTGCCGCGATGTAGTCCGAGAAGTCCACGGCAACGGCCACGAAGCCACCGACCGACGCATCGATCGAGGTTCCCTTCGTCGCCGCCGGCAGGACGTCGTCGCGGAGACGGTGCACGAGTCGAGTGGTTGCCTGGTCCTGCGGGGAGGTCTTCGGTACGACCTGGAACAGCACGGCTTTCGGCCTCGGGTTGGCCGCGAGCTGCGATTCGAGGAACGCTCGCATCTGCTCCTCGGTAGGCGTCACATCGGCAGCGCTGCTGCCGGCCAGGTCGAGGCCGCTGAGGACCGGGGGCGACACGGAAGCGACACCCGGGTCCGCTCGCAACGCGGCTGCGACGCCGAGAAGTTCGTCGGCCTTGGCGTCCTTCGGAAGCATCGCGGTGACGATCAGCGGACCGTTCGACCCCGGGCCGAATCCTTTCGCCAGGAGGTCATACGCCTGTCGGGTCTCGGTGTTCTTCGGGAAGTTGCCCTCGTCCGAGAAGCCGAGGTGCATTCCGAACAGCGGGATCGCCAGCACGATCAGGACCAAGGTCCCACCGACGGCGGAGCGCCACGGGTGGTGCTGGATGGCGCGGCTCCACTTGTACGCGAAGGTCTCGCGCAGCGGCCGAGGTGCACGTCGAGGGACTTCCCCACGGAGAGGCCGGGCGAGGAAGCTGACCAGGATCGTCAACACCGCCAGCGCCAGGGAGACGAACGCGACGGAAGGAGCCTTGACTCCCACCGATACGAGCGACACCGCCACGAAGCCGGCTGCGACCAAACCCCTCCACCGGGTTACCTCGAGCCGAGGCCCGGCGAGTGCCATCAACGCGGGAAGCAGCGTGAGCGATGCCGCCATCGTGGCTGCGACGACGGCAGCCGCGTTGACAGCAAGGCCTGTCACGAAGCTCATCCCCATGATCACCATGCCGAGCAGGGAGATCACGACCGTCGTACCGGCGAACAGCACGGCGCGGCCGGCCGTGTCGATCGCGATACCGGTCGAGTCGCGTATCGAGTGACCGCGGTGAAGGTTCTCGCGGAACCTGGTCACTATGAAGAGCGCGTAGTCGATGCCGACACCCAGACCGATCATCATGCCGAGAGCCGACGCGAAGTCCGGTGGGCTGACCAGGTGGCTGAGGAAGCCGGCGAGGATCGTTCCCGCCCCGATACCGAAAAGAGCGACGCCGATCGGCAGGCCCATCGCGAGCACGGACCCGAACGCCAGGAGGAGGATCACCATCGCGAACGCGAGGCCGAGCACTTCGGAGTTGGGGACGGACTGCTCGGCGAACATCTGCCCACCGAGCAGGACCTCGGTGTCGCCTTCGGGGATGCGCTCCTCGATCTGCTTCTTGACTTCCTGAACGTCCTCCATCGAGAACTCGGGCGGGAACTCGACCATCGCGTAGGCAATCGTTCCGTCCTTGGAGATCTGCCGGCTGCCGCCGGGTGCGAAGGGGCTCGTCACCCGTACGTCGTCGACCCGGTCGGCGGTCAGGTCGATCTTGTCGACGGATTCGAGGAACTTCTGGAGCGGAGCGTTGACGGACCGATCACGCAGGTCGCCTCGACCGTGGAAGACGATCCGACCGCCGAAGCCGGAGCCGAAGCCACCGAAGTTGTCCTGGAGGATGTTTCCCGCTGTCTTCGACTCGACATCGGGCAGGTCGAAGTCCGTCTTGGTGACCGTACCGATCCCCGACAGGACCCCGCCGAGCAGTATGAGCGTGACGAGCCATGCGACCGGTACCAACACCTTGTGGTCGTGACACCAGCGGCCGAGTCGTGCGAACACCGTTGTGGATCTCCGAAGTAGTGCGGGCCGGACGCGAACCCACCGCTACCCGGAGGTCGACGGTGCGGAAGTCCTGTCCAGGCCACCATCAGGACGGTGACGGCGGCTTCGCCACGGTAGTCAGGAGCCCGTCAGACACGACAGGTCAAGTGACGCATGGCACTTCACGTCGCGGCTCAGGCGACAGGCTCTGCCGGTGTCGCCTTGACGAACGGAGGCTTGACGACGGTCGCCTGTACCTCGGCTCCGCGAACGTCGACTCCGACGCTCGCTCCGATCTCGATCTTCGGGTCGAGGAAGGCCAGAGCGATGCCCTGCTCGAGGATCGGTGAGAAGTTCCCACTGGTGATCTCACCGACCGGGGAACCGTCGGCGATGACCTGCTGGCCCGCTCGAGGTGGGCGGCGACCCTCGACGACCAGAGCCCTGAGCAGCCTCGCAGGACCGGCCTCTCGTTCGGCGATCAGCGCGTCGCGTCCGATGAAATCGCCCTTGTCCCATGCGACCACCCACCCGAGGCCCGCCTGGAGGGGCGTAATGCCCGGCCCCAGCTCGTGACCGTGCAACGGCAGCGCAGCTTCGAGCCGAAGGGTGTCGCGGGCTCCGAGTCCTGCTGGCAGGAAACCGGCGGCCAGGAGCGCGTCCCAGAGGCGAGGCGCCTCCGCCGCCGGCACTGCGATCTCGAGTCCGTCCTCCCCCGTGTAGCCCGTCCCGGCAACTACGCAGTCGACTCCGTTCCAACTCTGGTGCTCGACCCTGAAGCGTCCGATGGCTGCCGCGTCGGGGAAGATCGGGGCGAGCAGGCGCCGGGCCGACGGCCCTTGGAGCGCAAGTACCGCCCGCTCCGCGGTCACGTCCACGGCACCGGCCCCCAGCGCCGCGACGACGCGCTCCGTGTTGGAGGCATTGGGCATCACGTCGAACCGGTCGTCGTCGACCCACCAGACGATGATGTCGTCCAGGACGGATCCGGACTCGTCGAGAAGGTGTGTGTACTGGGCGCGGCCCGGACCGATCTTGCCGAGATCGTTGGTGAGCGCGGCCTGCAGGGAGGAGAGCGCTTCCGGGCCCGTCACGCGCACCGTGCCGAGGTGACTCACGTCGAAGACCACGGCGGCGCTACGGCAGGCGCGGTGTTCCGCCAATGTCCCGGCGGGATAGGACAACGGCATGTCCCATCCCCCGAAGGGCACCATCTTCGCGTCGAGCGCGCGGTGGGAAGAGTCGAGGGGTGAGTTTCGAAGGTTCACGGCGAAGCGGTCTCAGCGTTCACCGACGGCGCGGCCGGCGACGGGACGTGTCGTCGGAAGCGCTTCGGTGCCTTCGGGCCTCGTGGCCGGGAACAACTCGACGATCGCGTCGTCCACCTCGCGCTGCACACCGCCGAGGGACAGAATGCTGCCCATGACGAACTGACCCTGCTTCAGCAGGTCGACGAGCTCGTCGTTGTCACGGACCAGCACCGCGGAGCCGTTGGTGATGACGATCTGTGCGCTGGCGATGTCCTCGCCGAGTTGCTCGCGGAGATAGGTGAAAACCGTGCGAACCGACTCGAGTTTGATTCCTGCATCGAGCAAGGTCTTGATCGCCTTGAGTTCGAGCAGGTCCCGATACGAGTACTGGCGGCGCGACCCGCTACCAGTGGCGTCGGCGACCGAGGGGCGGACGAGGTCCGTTCGTGCCCAGTAGTCGAGCTGGCGGTAGGTGATGCCGACGACCTCGGCTGCCTTCTTGCCGCTGAAATGCTCGCTCACGTGACGCTCCTCTGGACGGTGGGCCGACGCGGCGCCACATCGGTGAAACTACGCAGGTGTGACGACCACCCTACGAGAGGACGCGCGCGCGGTCAACGTCGAGTTGAGGATCAGGTCTCTCAGGCGCCGAAGTCTTCGGGGTTCACCGAGTCGATGAACTCCTTGAACTGCTCGACGACCTCGGCCTCTGCGACTTCCTCGTCGTCCTCGGGTTCGACGTAGCCCGCCTCGGCGAGGAGATGGTCGGTGGCGAAGATGGGCGAACCGGTCCGTGCGGCCAGGGCGAGGGCGTCCGAAGGGCGGGAGGAGATCGTGTGGACGCCGTCGCGGGCGGCGAGTTCCAGTTCGGCGTGGAAGACACCGTCACGCAACTCGGTGACCGTCACGCGTTCGATGCTCACCCCCAGGTCCTCGAGCACCGTGCGGAAGAGATCGTGGGTCATCGGCCGGGGTGTGATCACCTCTTCGAGGGCAAAGGCGATCGCGGTCGCCTCCGGTGCACCGATGAAGATCGGAAGGACCCGGTGATCGCCACCGACCTCGCGCAGGAGCGCGATCGGTGAACTGTTGGGCATCTCGACCCGGACCCCTACCAGCTCCATCTCGACGACCACCCGCGCAGCCTACCGTCGACTGGACGGCAGCGGTCGGGCGGCGTCCAGGTGACGGTCAGGAGCGGTCGAGATGACGTCGCAGGTTCGCCCGCAGGAGGGCGGACCGCAGATCGCCTCCGAGCTGAGAGAGCTCCTCGACCAGTTCGACGGCTTGACGTCGCGCGTCGGGGTTGCGCTGCTTGAGCATCGGCATGGCGACCTGTTCGAGGAACCCGGCCTCCCGTTCTGCGGCGACCTTGAACATCCTGAGATGGCGTACCTCGATGCCGTGTCCGAAGAAGGCGGCAGAACGGGTGGCGATGAGCAATGCGTCCCCGTCGTAGTAGACGTCCTCGCCATAGGAACGGCCCGACAGCAGGCCGAACTGTTCGAGTTGGCGGAGTTGATCGGCCGAGATCCCTGCTGCCGACAGGAGTTCCGCGCGCGTGAGGCTCACCTCGGTCGGACCGGCGTCGAGCGGAAGGGCCGCCGCCTGGCGCAGAGTCTTCGCCCCCTTGCTGGCGGCCAGGTCGGCCATCCAGATCGGTTGTGGTTCCTCCGCGTCCGGGGCGCTCGCCTCTTCGCCCGTCGTCGGTGGCTCGGAGTCGACGGCGGCGGTCTCGGAGGTCACCGACTCGACCGGTGACTCGTCCTCACTGCCCGGTGTTTCGGCCCCGGATGTGGAGTCGTCCGCCGGACGGTCGAAGTCGTCGAACAGTGTTGGGTCGATCTCACCTTCTCCGTTGCCGAGTCTTTCGCGGATCACCTTGAGCGGCAGGAAGTTCTCTCGTTGCTGAATGAGGATCCACCGCAACCTGTCGATGTCGGGCTCGTAGAACTTCC
>JAGQSN010000160.1 GCA_020439555.1 Acidimicrobiales bacterium
ACCTCCCGATCGTCGTGTTCGACGCCCTGGAGGTGGGCAACCTGCGGCGCGTCCTCACCGGGGAACCCGGAGTCGGTACCCTGGTCCGGTGACCTACCCCCCTTCGAAGCGATGAGCGACGAAATGACCTCCCTGATCCTCGACGAGGCTCGGGAGAAGATGAACCGGGCCGTTTCCCACACGCGTGCCGACTTCGGTTCCATTCGTACGGGCCGTGCGGCTCCGGCGCTCGTCGAGAAGCTGCCCGTCGAGTACTACGGGTCCGACGTGCCGCTACAGCAGCTCGCCGGTTTCACGGTTCCAGAGGCGCGCACGCTGGTCATCAACCCCTACGACAAGGCGGCGATCGGAGCCATCGAGAAGGCGATCCGGCAGTCCGATCTCGGCTTGAACCCCAGCAACGACGGTGTCTCCATCCGCATCGCCTTCCCGGTACTGACGACGGAACGTCGCAAGGAGTTCGTGAAGGTCGTCAAGGCGATGGCAGAGGACGGAAGGATCGCCATCCGCAACGCCCGCCGGTCCGGCCGTCAGGAACTCGAGTCCCTCGAACGTGACGGTGACCTGTCCGAGGACGATCTGGCGAGGGCCCAGAAGGACCTCGACAAGCTGACCCAAGCCGCAGAGGCCGACATCGACTCGGCGCTCGGTGCCAAGGAGCAGGAACTGCTCGAAGATTGATCGGGGGCCGCACCGGAGACGGTCGAGCCCGAACCACGAGACGAGCCAGACGAGCAGGCGGGTACCAGGAGGTGCCATGGACGACCAGCGAAGGTCCCGACGAGACGAAGATCCGCAGACTCCCGCCAACGAGGGTGTCCGCATCATCGGCGCCGATGAGGCGGCCGAGGCGATGGAACGGGGCGACGTGACGCCGCGTCGCGGTGACGACGAGCCGCGCTACGGCGACAGGCCTGCCGCCCCGCCGGCAGGACCTCGGCCGGCGCTGCGCTTCCCCCTCGACGCCAGCGCTGATCCGTCGAGGATCGAGCGTCCCCCGGTTCAGCCCGCCCCCGACCCCGTCACCGGGCCCGTCGAGTTGCCGCACTGGACCGAACCTCCCACCGGCGAGGTTCCGGCGGTGCTGATCGGTGACGACGGTCCGCTGATCGACGACGACGGTGACGACGAGGCATGGTCATCGTTCGCGACCTCGACGCCGCGGTGGCGTGACGCGGACGACGACTGGAGCGACGACGACTACCTGGCGAACCTGTCCGATCACAGCGACGAGGTTCGCGTCGGTGCGCTCGACGACACCGACGACCGTCCCAGCCACGACGAGTACTACGGGTTCGACGACCTCGATGAGCGTGTAGAGGAGCGGACCGGAGAACCGGCTGCTTCGCGTCAGCGGTTCGGCGACTTCGACGACGAGGACGACGACGAGAGCTGGGCGGCGTCCGACGACGTCGATCCCGAGCGCGACGACGCCTGGCCCGCTGATGAGGGCTGGGACGACGACGGGACCTCCGAGGAGACCCCGGTCTCCCGCGAGGTCATCGACGACGAGATCGACGACGACGTCATCGAGGACCGCGGGACCTACGACGACGCTCCCGAAGACGGCGGTGCGGACCGGGGCATCCTGGTCGGTGTCGGGCGACCCGACTCCTCGCCGGACCGCGACATGACCACCGCTGTTGCCGTAGGCGGAGGACTCGGCCTGCTCGCGATCGTCGCGTTGATCGCTGGGCCGAAGTGGATGGTGATCATCGTCGCCATTGCGATCGGGCTCGCCGCGGTCGAGTACTTCGCGAAGTTGCGCGAGGTCGGCTGGGAGGCGATCACCCTCATCGGTATCACCGCGTCGGTCGCGTACCCGCTCGCCATCTACTGGCGTGGCCCGGCGTACTACCCGTTGATCACGTTCCTCACCTTGGCGTCGATCCTCGCTTGGTATCTGGTCGGGGCCGGGGGACGGGACCCGAGGGTTCTCGAAGGCACGGGTGCGACACTGCTAGGTGTCGTCTGGATCGGTGGGCTCGGTTCATCCGCCGCCGCGATGCTGGCGATCCCCGACGGTCGGGCGCTGCTGCTCACGGCGATCCTGGCGACCGTCGCCTACGACGTCGGTGGCCTGTTCATCGGAAAGGCCATGGGCCATCGTCGTCTTTCCGCCGCGAGCCCGAACAAGACCCTCGAAGGTCTCGTCGGCGGCATGGGGATGGCGTTCGTGATGCCGATCATCGTCGTCGGGATCATGGAACTCGGACCGTGGACCGGCTTCGGTGCGGCCCTGGTCCTCGGAATCGGCGCCGCCGTCGCCGCCCCGTTGGGGGACCTCTGCCAGTCGCTGCTCAAGCGCGATCTCGGCACCAAGGACATGGGTACCCTCCTTCCCGGCCACGGTGGCGTCCTCGACCGGGTCGACGGCATGCTCTTCGTACTGCCCACCGTCTTCTGGCTGGCCGTAACGATCGGTCTCAGCTGACCTTCGGCCGAGTGCGATGACGATCTCCGTCGCGGTGGCCGGTTCGACCGGATCGATCGGCACCCAGACGCTGGACGTCGTCGCTGCAGAAGCGGATCGATACGAGGTCATCGCGCTCGGCGCCTCGGGACGCAACGCGACCCAGCTCGCCGAACAGGTGGCCGCGGTTCGACCGTCCGTCGTCGCCATTGCGGACGAATCGACACGAGCCGAGGTCGAACTGGCGCTCTCGGCAGCCGGTGCGTCGGATTTCGAGCTTCGTGTGGGAGTGGACGGCCTGGCGAGCCTCGGTGCCGAAGCCGATGTGTGCGTCAACGGGGTGGTCGGCTTCGCCGGACTGGACGTGACGCTCGCGACCTTGAACGCAGGCCGCCGCCTGGCACTCGCGAACAAGGAATCCCTGATCGCAGGTGGTCCGGTCGTGCAGGTCGCTCGGCGGACACCAGGTGCGGAGTTGGTACCGGTGGACAGCGAGCACGGTGCGATCCACCAGTGCCTCCGCTCCCGTGACCCCTCGGGTCCGTCGAGGGTCGCGAAGCTCGTCCTGACGGCGAGCGGGGGACCGTTCAGGGGGCGCAGCAGTTCCGAGTTGGCATCGGTCACCGTCGAGGACGCCTTGGCTCATCCGACGTGGTCGATGGGCCCGAAGATCACCGTCGATTCCTCGACGCTCATGAACAAGGGGCTGGAGGTCATCGAAGCGCACGAACTGTTCGGAACGCCCGCGGGCTCCGACGGCGTCGGCATCGGTTTCGACGACATCGACGTCGTGGTGCACCCTCAGTCGATCGTCCATTCGATGGTCACGTACTCGGACGGCTCCACGATCGCCCAACTGTCCAACCCGGACATGCGTCTACCGATCGGGTACGCGCTCGCCTGGCCCGACCGCGCCGCTGTGCCGTTCGGTGCGATCGACTGGAGACGCCTCAGTCGCCTCGACTTCGAGCTACCCGACCACGAGGCGTTCCCGTGTCTTCGGCTGGCGTATGACGCCGGGCGGGCGGGCGGTCTGGCCCCCGCCTGGTTGAACGCTGCGAACGAGGTCGCGGTAGCAGCCTTCCTCGACGGGGAGATCGCGTGGCGGGACATCTCCGCCGTCTGCGCAGCGACGTTGGAACGTTGTGACTCGTCCGGGGAGCAGGGGAGTGTGACGGTTGTCGACGTGGTCGATGCCGACCGCAGATCCCGGTCGGTTGCCCGTAGCGTTGTGACCGACCGTTTCGCCGGAAAGGCCTCTGCATGACCGACCCAGACGACCGACCGCCAGTCGACGAGGTGCCGACGTCAGCGTCCGGTGGCCGGTTGACGGAACTGGCCCGGTCGATCGAATCCCGGGGTGTCGGAGTGGATCCCGACGGCGACGGCAAGGTCCGGTTCGCCGGGTTGCGCCTCGCCGCCCTCTTCGCCGCGCTCGCCGCCCTCGGCTGGTGGAAACCGTGGATGCTCATCGTCATCCTGGCCCTGCTGCTGATGATCACCCTGCACGAACTCGGTCACTTCCTGATGGCCAAGCGCGCCGGGATGAAGGTCACCGAGTTCTTCATCTTCTTCGGTCCGAAGGTGTGGTCGTTCCGCCGAGGTGAGACCGAGTACGGCATCAAATGCATCCCGCTCGGCGCCTACGTGAAGATCGTCGGGATGCACAACCTCGAAGAGGTGGAGCCGGCCGACGAGGCTCGCACGTACCGGCAGAAGCCCTTCTGGGACCGCTTCGCGGTGGCTGTCGCCGGCTCGACGATGCACTTCCTGCTCGCGTTGGTGCTCATCTTCATCGCGCTGGCCGTCGTCGGGCAGCCGGGCGGTTCGGTGGACGTCCGTGACCAGGAGAAGGCCTGGCAGATCGACCACGTCGGCCGGGACACAGCGGCCGGTCGCGCAGGACTGCAGCCGGGTGACCGGGTGGTGTCGATGGCTGGGGAGGCCGTCGAGACCTTCGACGATCTGCCGACGGTCGCCGAGCGTCACAAGGGCTCGACGGTGCCTCTCGTGTACATGAGAGACGGGGTCGAGCACACCACCGAGATCACCCTCAAGGCCTCCTACAACTGGTACGTGGCACGGACCGCGCCCGATACCGGTCCCGCGGAGGCAGGCCTCGAACCGCACGACCGCATCGAGCGCATCGGCGACATCGACGTCCGCCAGGTCGCCGACCTCGAACCCAAGCTGCTCCAACTCGAGGGGCGCACGGTCCCGGTGACCTACATCCGGACCGACGCCGACGGCCGTGACCTGGCGCCGCGAACCGTCGAGGTCCGCATCGAGAACCTGGTCCTGCAAGGGGACCAGATCTTTCTCGGAGTCAGTCAGGGGCCCGGCGGACCGGAGCGTCTCAGCCCGCTGACGGCGCTGGTTCGAACCCCTCGGGATTTCGTGGACACGACGTGGTTCTCGATCCAGGCACTCGGACGGTTCTTCACCCCGAGCGGCATCGCCGACTACGCGGGCCAGGTCGGAAGCGCACGTGAGGACGCAGCAAAGGCGAACCCGACGTCGATGGACACCTCCGCGACGTTGATCGAGAACGGCGCGGGCATGCCGAGCGAGAACCGGCTGATGTCGATCGTCGGCCTCGTCGACGCCGGTTCCACGGTCGGTCAGACCGACCCGGGTGCCCTCATCACGCTGTTCGCCTTCGTGAACATCTTCATCGGGGTGTTCAACC
>JAGQSN010000161.1:0-9834 GCA_020439555.1 Acidimicrobiales bacterium
GTCGGGGTAGCCGATCTTCGGGGTGAACGTGCCGAGCTTCTCGAGCGCCCTTTCCTTCGTGGCGTCGGTCATCCAGTCGAGGTCGGTGATGCTGCGCCTGTACGCCTCGAGGAGGTTGGCGACGAGCGCCAACATCTGGTCCTTCGCCTCCGGCGGGAAGTGGCGGGCGACGTACAGCTTGCCGAGGGCCTCGCCGAGGGCCGATTCGACGACGCCGACACCTCGCTTCCATCGGGCCCGCAGCTCTTCGGCGCCGGTGAGCAGACGGCCGTAGAAGTCGAAGTTCGCGTCGACGAAACGGCTGCTGAGCATCGGGGCCGCGTCGTGGACGACCTGCCAGGTCAGCCACGCCTTCCAGTCCTCCAACGGAACCTCCTGCAGCGCGCCGTCGAAGCCGGTGAAGAAGTCCGGCTCCCTCACGATCACGGCGTCGAGCAGGTCCTCGGGTGCATCGAGTCCTGCGAGCCATTCGGTCCACGGGAAGGTGGGGGTGAGCGCGTCGAGGCCTGCACGGTCGAGAGGGTTGTAGGTGGCTTGGGCGTCACGGTCGCGCACGTTGTCCCAGTGGTGGCCGGCGATTCGGGTCTCGAGGGCCATGACCCGAGCCGCAGCATCGTCGGGGTCGGGTGTGTCGACGAGGCCGAGCATCGTGGAGACGTGCTGCACGTATGCGGCGCGGATCTCGGCGAACTGGTCCTCGCGGTAGAAGGCCTCGTCGGGCAGGCCGAGGCCGTCCTGGGTCAGGTAGAGCCCGTAGCGGTCCGGTTCCTTGGCGTCGGGGTAGACCGCGAGCGCGAACGCGCCGGGGCCACCCGATCGCACGAGACTCCCGAGCAGTCGGGCGAGTCCGGGGATCGAATCGAGCGCTGAGATCGCGGCGAGGTCGTCGGTGATCGGTGATGCGTCGAGGGACTCGATGCGGTCCTCGTCCAGGAACGACGCGTACAGGTCGCCGACCTGCTGGGCTTCGCTACCCGGGTCGGCTGGGGCGCCGGCCAGTTCGTCGAGGAGGTCCCGGACGCGTTCCTCGGACTGGTCGCGGAGCCGGTGGAACGTGCCGTCGCTGGCTCGGTCCTCGGGGATGACGGCCCGGTCGAGCCATGCGCCGTTGACGTGGCGGAACAGGTCGTCCTGGGGGCGTACGTCGGGGTTTCGTTCGGTCAGGTCGATGCCCGAGGCCATAGCTGGTTCGGCTCCTCGCGTCGGTCGGTGCAGGTAGCGGGACCCTACCGGCGCGGCGCCGGCGGAGATGCCGCGATCGCGGAGGCCGTCGGTACCCTCGGAACCTCCGAGAAAGGGAGATGCGATGGTCGGTCCACCGTCCGGGGCCCATCAGGGGTGGGCGATGCGCGCCAGCTTCAGCAAGGACCGCTCCGTCACGGAGCACCGGCTCGCGCCCGGGACCGTTCGGCGGATCCTCGGCTTCGCGCGGCCGTACCGGCGTCAACTGGTCGCGTTCGTGGCGCTCGTGCTGGCGGACGCGACCGTGGGTGCAGCCGTGCCGCTCGTGTACCGCTCGATCATCGACGACGGGATCACCCACGGACGCACCGGATACGTCGCCGCCATGGCCGGGGTCCTTGCCGTGCTCGCGGTCCTGGCGATCACGATCAGCCTGACCCAACGTTGGTTCTCGGCCCGGATCGGTGAAGGTCTGATCTACGACCTGCGGACCCAGGTTTTCGACCACGTCCAGCGGATGCCGATCGGGTTCTTCAGCCGAGCCCAGACCGGTGCCCTCGTGACCCGCCTGAACGGTGACGTGCAGGGCGCACAACAGGCGTTCACCTCCGTGCTGTCCAACGTCGTCGGCAACCTGGCGGTCGTCGCGATGACCCTCGGCGCGATGTTCTTCCTCTCCTGGCAGCTCACCCTCCTGGCCTTGTGCCTGTTGCCGTTGTTCCTCCTGCCGGCACGTTGGGTGGGGCAGCGCCTCGCGGATCTGACCCGGGTCCGCTACCAGCTCAACGGTGAGATGGGTCAGATGATGACCGAGCGCTTCAACGTGAGTGGAGCGCTGGTCGTGAAGCTGTTCGGTCGCCCCGAGGACGAGTCGGCGAACTTCGGTGACAGGGCTGCGAAGGTGCGTGACACGGGTGTCACACAGGCGATGTACGGCGTGTTCTTCATGTCGTCGCTCGGGCTGCTCGCGGCGCTGGCCACCGCTTTGGTCTACGGGCTTGGCGGTGTGTTCACCATCCGGGGGGACCTGGCGATCGGCACGCTCGTAGCTCTCGCCGCCTACCTGAACCGGCTTTACGGTCCGCTCACAGCCCTGTCGAACGTTCAGGTCGACGTGATGACGACGCTCGTCAGCTTCGAACGGGTCCTGGAGGTGCTGGACCTGGAGCCGACGATCCTCGACGCGGAGGCCCCGACGCCGATCGCGTCGGGGCCGGTGTCGGTCGAACTGGACGACGTCACGTTCCGGTATCCGACCGCTGCCGAAGTGTCGCTCGCATCCCTCGAAGGTGTGGCAGTGCTCGACTCGACGTCGTCGGGTGACGTGCTTCGCGGTGTGGACCTGCGGGTCGAACCGGGGGCGACGCTCGCGCTTGTCGGACCGTCCGGCGCGGGTAAGTCGACGATCGCAGGTCTCGTGTCACGCCTGTACGACCCGACCGGTGGGGCGGTCCGTCTCGGCGGGGTGGACCTGCGGGACACCACGCTCGCCGCTGTTCGTGACACGGTCGGGGTCGTCTCCCAGGACGTGCACCTGTTTCACGAGTCGCTGGCGTCCAACCTGCGTTACGCGAAACCCGATGCCACCGACGAAGAGCTGGAGGCGGCGCTGCGGGAAGCGCAGGTGTGGGAGGTGGTCGAGCAGTTGCCCGAGGGCCTCGACACGGTCGTGGGCGACCGCGGGCACCGTCTCAGCGGGGGTGAGAAGCAGCGGATCGCCATCGCCAGATTGCTCCTCAAGGACCCCGGTGTTGTGGTGCTCGACGAGGCGACCGCCCACCTCGATGCCGCCTCGGAGGAGAAGGTGCAGGCAGCGTTGCACCGGGTACTGGTGGGCCGGACGTCCGTGGTGATCGCTCACCGGCTGTCCACGATCCGTGACGCGGACGAGATCGCGGTGATCGACGGTGGACGCGTGGTCGAACGTGGCACCCATGAAGACCTCGTCGCCCGGGACGGGCTGTACGCGCACCTGAACCGGACACAGTTCGGCCGCTCCGAGCAGTCGAACGGCAGGTCCCCCGTCGTCGCCGACGAACCGATCACCGACACTCCCACGTTGTTCGTAGGGGGAGTCGAACCCGTCGCCTGAACCGCGGCGGGTGGTCGGGGTGAAGGGGGCTACAGGTCGACGGTGTCCCAGTAGGAGCCGTCGAGCATCGCTCTGATCTGGCGTCCGTGCATGATCAGGTCGTCGGGGTCGTCGGGGCGTTCCTGTTGCCCGAACTGGACGAGACGTTCGCCGACGCGTCGCATGATCGCCCCGTGGCGGATGGCCGCGTACGCCATCGGCCAGCGCAGGTCACCGACCTTCCGGTCCGTCGCATCCTCGTAGAGGCCGCGCAACGTCGTAGGCCGGAGCAGGTCCGGCAGGCCGGCTTCGCCCAGGTCCGTCGTCAGGTCTTGGAAGAACCGGTGCAGGTAGGCCATCCAGCCGAGGTCGATCTCGGGAGGAGCGACGTCGACCATCTCCCAGTCGAGGACCGCGGCCACGTCGAAGCCCTGGAAGATCATGTTGCCGATCCGGGCGTCGCCCCAGGCGAGTCGTTCCGGTCCCAGGCCGGTGGGCAGGTTGTCGCGCAGCCAAGCGAACGCCTCCTCCAACAGAGGTGACGGGCTCTCGGCGGTGACCCACCGGGAGTACTCGGTCCAGCGGTCGAGATGGTCCTCGAGCACCGAACGGCCCGTAACAGGCGATCGCACGAACGTGAGGTCGTGGGTCTCGGGGGTCACCTCGTGGATTGCTGCCAGGGCGGTGACGGCGGATCGTTCCAAACGGCGGTGTTCGTCGGTCGATGCGTTCAGCAGCCAACCGTCGCCGGGGAACGTGTAGGGCAGCACGTCTGGCGGGACACGGCCGTCGATGCGGTCCATCAGGAAGAACGGGGCGCCGACGATCGCCGGGTCGTCGCTCCAGAAGACGGGCTTCGGTACGGGGGCGGTCGTCGTCTCGTCGACGAGGGTCATGGCACGCCGCTGGAGGTCCAGGTCGTAACTGGGAAACACGGGGACGTCGTCGAGGCGTGGTTCGATGCGGGCGACCATCGGCCGGTCCGAACCGCCCCAACGCAACGTGAACAGCACCGTGTCCGACGACATGCCGTTGCCGTCGGGCTTGTCCACATCGACGAGCGCCAGGTCTTCCGGCGAATCGGTCTGTTCGGACAGCCACCGGGTGAGCGATGCACCGATCGCGTCCGGGTCACGTTGGCTGGAGGTCGGGCGTGGAGTGTCGTCGATCCGCTGGTTCTAGTCGCTGGTGCACGGTCCGGCATCCAGGTCGCTCGCGCGGTCGGATCGTGTCTCCGGGTGGGCTGCGATTGTCCGACCGGGGCGGGGGCGTAGCATCCTGTCCCCGTGGAACGCCGATCATCGCCAGTCCGTCGCGTCGCCCTGCTCTGCACCGCCCTGGTCCTGCTCGTCGGGCTGACCGGCTGCAACGGTCGTGCGCCCGCAGGCCGCGGTCCGGTCGCCACCGTCGAGGGCCACGAGATCAGTATGGATCGGGTCCAGGAACTCATGGACGCCCAGGTCGCCTACATCAACGCCCTCGCGAAGGTGAAGACGACCTCGGTCACGCCGGAACGACTCGCCGAGGTCCTCACCCAGTACAAGGGCGAGAACGAACACACCCTCGGTACCGCGGGCGCCGCGCAGGTCCTGTCCGTCCTCGTCGACGTCCACTTGTTCCAGAACCTCCTCGAGAAGGAGGGGGAGAAGGTGACCGCTGCGGATCGGACCTCCGCCAAGACGGCACTCGATCAGCAGATCCAGCAGTCCGGCGTGAAGGTCACCTCGGCGATGCAGCCCCTGATCGACACGGAGGTCGAAAGGGCAGCCCTGCTCACGGCGCTGCGCCGCGCCAAGGTCGATCCGAAGGCCCGTGAGGACCAGCTTCGCAAGATCTTCGAGGCCAACAAGGAAAACTTCGCCAAGGCGTGCGTCCAACAGATCGCCACCTCCGGTGAAGCCGAGGCGAAGGCTGCTGCGAACCGCATCAAGGCCGGCGAGGACTTCGTCGACGTCGCCAACGACGTCTCGCTGGACAAGGCGATCGCGCAGCCGGGCAACCCGCAGTCCTGCGTCAGCCGGGGAACCCTCGCGGGGGTCTTCGGTGACGACGCCATGACCGCCAAGACCGGCGACCTCCTCGGACCGGCCGACGCTCAGGGGGCCTGGCTGATCGTGCAGATCTGGGACGAACAGGACGCCTCGTTCGAGGATGCGCGCGCTCAACTCGAGTCCCAGGTTCCCGATCAGGGTGAGACAGCCGTCAAGGAACTGATCGCCAAGGCATATGCGACAGCCGACGTGGACATCGACCGTCGATTCGGAACGTGGAACGGTGTGACCGGCGAGGTCGTACCCCCGGTCGACCCGTTGGCCGCGATCCATCAGTCCTGACCCGGATGAACACCCGCGACCCCATTCCGTCGGTGGTCGTGGTCGGGCTCGGGCCGGGTGACCCGTCTCTCGTCACCGACGCTGCCCGTTTCGCGATCGGGCAGGTTCCCGTTCGTTTCTTGCGTACCGAGCATCACCCGTCCGCGTATCTCGTCACGGACGCGACGACCTTCGACCACCACTACGACACTGCGGACACCTTCGACGAGGTCTACCGACGGATCGTCGACGACCTGGTCGCTTCGGCGAACGAGCACGGCCGCGTCCTTTACGCGGTGCCCGGGTCACCGCGAGTCCTCGAACGGACGGTCGACCTGCTCGTCGCCGAGGCGGAGCGAGGCTCCATCGCCGTAGAGGTCGTCCCGGCCCTGTCGTTCGTGGACCTGGCGTGGGTGCGACTCGGCGTCGACCCCTTCGAGGACGGGGTGCGGCTCGTGGACGGCCACCGCTTCGCCGTGGCGGCAGCCGGTGAGCGAGGGCCCCTGCTCGTGGCGCACTGCCACAACCGCCGGGTCCTGTCCGACATCAAACTCGCAGTGGACGATCCGCCGACCGAACCGGTGGTGGTTCTGCAACGCCTCGGCCTGCCGGACGAGTCGATCCAGGAGGTCGAGTGGGAGGACCTGGACCGCAGTTTCGAACCCGACCACCTGACCGCGATCTTCGTGCCTCGCCTCGCCGGGCCGGTGGCTGGTGAGGTGCAGTCCTTCGTCGAACTGGTGGCCACCCTTCGCGCCGAGTGCCCGTGGGACGCCGAACAGACCCACGCCAGCCTCGCCCGGCACCTGCTCGAGGAGACCTACGAGGTGCTCGACGCGTTGGAAGCGGTCGGTGAAGGAGGACCGGACACGGACCCCGACGCCTACGCCGACCTGGAAGAGGAGTTGGGTGACCTGCTCTTCCAGATCGTGTTCCACTCGACGCTCGCAACCGAGGCGGGCGCGTTCGGGCTCTCAGAGGTGGCCAGGGGCATCGAGGAGAAGCTCCGTTTCCGGCACCCCCACGTGTTCCCGCGTGACGGCGTCCTCGGGGACGCGACGGTCGACGGCTCGGACGATGTCGCCGCCAACTGGGAGCAGATCAAGCGCGACGAGAAGGGGCGGGCGTCGGTGTTCGACGGGATCCCGAAGGCTCTGCCGGCGCTCGCCTACGCGGCGAAGGTCCAGAAGAAGGCGGCGCTCGTCGATCCGTCCGCTCAGGGTTCGGGTCCTTCCGGCGTGGGGTCAGACGTCGCCCGGTTGTTCCGCACCGAGGTCACCGACGACACCGTCGGCGAGGTTCTGATGGCGGTGGTGGCCGCCGCTCGTGAGGCGGGGATCGACGCCGAGACGGCCCTCCGGGCCTCTGCGAACCGCCTGCGCACCGAGGCTGAGTCGATCGAAGGTGGCCGAGGGTCCGGCGACGCCGCGTCGCCGACCTGACGTATGCCGATCCCGGCCACCACCGGCCCCGAACATCGTCCGACGACCTGCATTCCGTCCACCGTCGCGGCAGGATCGTGGCGTACCGGTAACGAGCTTCGGAGGTGAGTGGTGACCGACGAACCGACCTCGCCACGCTGGCCCTTCGCCGCCGCCGGGGTGCTCGGTGCTGTCGCAGGAGTCGCCGCCGGTCACTTCGTCGCCTCGCTCGTGCGTGCCGAGGCCTCGCCGGCTCTGGCGGTCGGCACGGTCGTCATCCACAACACGCCCGAGGGCCTCAAGCAGTGGGCGATCGATCAGTTCGGCGACTCGGACAAGTCCGTTCTCGTCGGAACGGTTTTCGTGGTGACGCTGCTGTTGGCCGTCGTGGCCGGCCTGCTCAGCCGTCGACGACCCCGCATAGGCCTCGCGTTCGTCGCCTTGCTCGGCGCAGCCGTGATAGCCGCCGGGCACTCGACCGCTCGATCCTCGGCACCGCTCTCGGTCCCGCTGTCGTGGGTGTGGCCCGGACTGGTCGCCGCCGTGGCGGCGGGTTCGGTGCTCGTGGTGCTGCGACGCCTCGCGCTCGGCCTTCCCGCATTCGGTTCGTGGATACCCGCTGCCGAACTGTCCTTCGCTGCGCAAGCCGGCGGACCGGCCGCGGCTCCTCTCGGGTCGCCGACCGATCACGTCGCGATCGGTTACGTCGGGGGCCGGACCGCCCGCCGTCGCTTCCTGACGGGAGCGGCCGGGACCGTCGGTGGATCGCTCCTCGTCGCAGCTCTGGGAGAGGGATTCACGGCGCCGCCTCCCGTCGAGGACATCTCGGACCTGCGGATTGCATCCAGGGCACCCCATTTCCCCGCGACATTCGACCGCAAGGTGCCGGGGATAACCCCACTGCGGACGCCGCCTCGGGACTTCTACCGGATCGACACGGCGCTGGTCGTGCCGCGCCTGGACCGTGATCGTTGGAGGTGGCGGATCGACGGCCTCGTCGAGCGGAACGTCGAACTGAGCTTCGAGGAGTTGATCTCCGAGTTCGAGGTGATCGAGCGGGACATCACCCTGAACTGCGTGTCGAACGACGTGGGCGGCCCGTACATCAGTTCCGGTCGCTGGGTCGGGGTGCGAACCCGTGACGTCCTGCGCCGAGCGGGCGTGCGGCCCGTCGCCGACCAGATACTCAGCCGGTCGAGCGACGGCATGACGATCTCGACGCCCGTGCAGGCGCTCCTCGACGACCGCGAGGCGATGATCGCCGTGGGACTCGACGGCGCTGCGCTGTCGCGTGAACGGGGCTACCCGGCACGACTCGTGACGCCGGGTCTGTACGGGTTCGTCGGAGCCACGAAATGGCTCGTCGGAATGCGGGCCACCACCTACTCGGACGCGTCCGCCTACTGGACCCAACGTGGTTGGGCGATCGACGCGCCGGTCAAGACCCAGTCCCGCATCGACGTACCCAGGGGATCCGAGGAGGTGCCGGTGGGAAGGGTCCGAGCCGGCGGGGTCGCATGGGCGCAGGGGCGCGGGATCAGCCGTGTGGAGGTTCAACTCGACGACGGGCCGTGGAAGCAGGCGCTTCTCGGCGCCGACGTGGGTATCGCCTACTGGCGGCAGTGGCTCTTCGACTTCGTGGTCGACAAGCCGGGCACGCACGAGCTCCGAGTCCGCGCCACGGACGGCGACGGCAACGTACAGACGACGAAGCGAGCGATGCCCTTCCCCGACGGCGCCTCGGGCCTGCACACGGTCACCTTCCGCGCCACATGAGCACTGCTGGTTTCGACATCGCTTTGCTTTGCTCAACCAGCGGTGGGGTCGATCCTTGAGCGAACGTGGTGAGTCGAAAGGTCGCTTCTCGCCGGTTTGCGTCGGGGGCTCCTGCTCGGGTGGGCTTCGGGTCCGGGCTGGTCGTGGTTGGTGCCGCGGCTGCTGGATGCGCCCGGAGTACGGTTTCCCCACCAGCAACAGGAGCAACAGGGCCCCATGAGCATCATCGAGCACGTCGTCGGCCGCGAGATCCTGGATTCACGAGGCAACCCGACCGTTGAGGTCGAGGTCCTGCTCGACTCCGGTGCC
Organism: Acidimicrobiales bacterium; assembly: GCA_020439555.1. GTDB lineage: Bacteria > Actinomycetota > Acidimicrobiia > Acidimicrobiales > Iamiaceae > Aquihabitans. The sequence goes on from JAGQSN010000161.1 coordinate 9,072, forward strand.
GTCGGCCGGGCGGCCGTTCCGTCCGGTGCGTCGACCGGACAGTTCGAGGCGGTCGAGCTTCGTGACGGCGGCGACCGTTACGGCGGCAAGGGAGTCGCCACCGCGGTCGGCTTCGTGAACAGCGAGATCCGTGAGCTCCTCGAAGGCGCTGAGGCGCTCGACCAGCGCGGTGTCGACCGTGCCCTGCTCGACCTCGACGGCACCCCGAACAAGGGCCGTCTCGGCGCGAACGCGATCCTCGGCGTGTCGCTCGCTGTAGCGAAGGCCACGGCGATCGAGCTGGAGATCCCGCTGTGGCGTCACGTGGGCGGCGCGAACGCCCACGTCCTGCCGGTGCCGATGATGAACGTCCTCAACGGTGGCGCCCACGCCGACAACAACGTGGACTTCCAGGAGTTCATGGTCATGCCGGTCGGTGCGGCGAGTTTCTCGGAGGCGCTGCGCTGGGGGACCGAGACCTACCACGTGCTCAAGAAGCTCCTCCACGACAAGGGCCTCAGCACGGCCGTCGGCGACGAGGGTGGTTTCGCCCCGAACCTGGCCAACAACACCGAACCCGTCGAGCTGCTCATCGAGGCGATCGAGAAGGCCGGTTTCACTCCCGGGACCGACATCGCGATCGCGCTCGACCCGGCGACCAGCGAGGTCTACAAGGACGGCGCGTACGTGCTCGAGGGCGAGGGCCGGACCCTCAGCGCCGCCGAGCTGGCCGACTACTGGGCGGACCTGTGCGAGCGCTTCCCGATCGTGTCGATCGAGGACG
>JAGQSN010000161.1:9878-22119 GCA_020439555.1 Acidimicrobiales bacterium
AGCTCGTCGGTGACGACCTGTTCGTCACGAACTCCGAACGTCTCGCCCGCGGCATCGAAGCCGGCACCGCGAACTCGATCCTCGTCAAGGTGAACCAGATCGGTTCGCTGACCGAGACCCTCGAAGCGGTCGGCCTGGCTATCAGCTCCGGCTACACGGCCGTCATGTCGCACCGTTCCGGTGAGACCGAGGACGCGACCATCGCGGACCTCGCCGTCGCAACGAACTGCGGTCAGATCAAGACCGGCGCCCCGGCTCGCAGCGACCGGGTCGCCAAGTACAACCAGCTCCTGCGCATCGAGGAGCAGCTCGGCGACTCCGCGGCGTTCCTGGGTTCCGCCGCGCTCGCCCGAGGTGTCCGTAGCTGATGGCCCGTGACCGTCGCCCCGCCCCGAAGGACTCTCGCCGTGCCCTGTCACGCGTCGACGGTCCGAGGGGCGTGCGCGACGGGAAGTCCGTGGAGCAGGCCAGGGAACGTCGCCAGCGGACGGTGAAGCGCCTCGGTATCGGGGCTGCCGTGCTGCTTCTCGTCGCGTGCGTCGGGCTGGTGGTTTCCTCTCCGTGGCGCAGCGGTCAGGACCAGCGGGCCGAGGAGAGCCGGGCCGTCGCCGAACGGGACGACGTGCGGGCAGAACTGACGGCGACGAAGCGCAAGGTCGCCGAGGCCACCACCGATGTGGCGATCGAGAGACGCGCCCGCGAGGAACTCGGTTGGGTGATGCCCGGCGAGGAGGCCTTCGCCGTCGTGCCGGCTCCCGTGGATCCCGCCGGTTTGCCCGACGCCTGGCCGTTCACGGGCGTCGAGCAGGCCATCGCCGCGGGCTGAAGTTGGCAGCGGTGGTCGACCGGCCGGCGACCGTCGAGATCGTCGACGACGAACCCACGGAAGCTGACCGTGTCGCCGTGGCCGAGCTGCTCGGCCGCAACCCGACCGGCCGCTACACCGTCGTCGTCCGACACGTCGCGGACGGGTCACCGGTGGTGATCCGCAACCATCCGCTGCTGGACGACGGTCGGCCGATGCCGACGCTGTACTGGTTGCTCGGCGAACCGGAACGCACGATGGTGAGCCGCCTGGAGAGCCGGGGCGGGGTGCACCGGGTGGAGGACGAGATCGGCCTGGAAGTCATAGCCGCCGCACACGACGCGTACGCGGCCGAACGTGACGCCGCGCTGCCCGAAGGGTGGGACGGCCCGCGGCCCACCGCCGGCGTCGGCGGAACGCGGATCGGGGTCAAGTGCCTCCACGCCCACTACGGCTGGTGGCTGGCGGGGGGTGACGATCCGGTCGGTGAGTGGGTGGCCGAGCGTCTCACCGCCGGAGACGGTGATCGAACAGCGGGCTGAGCCGCCTGCCACTACGGGATCCTGCCCGGTCAGCGGCTGACCACTCGCGTGCTGCTCGGTCCTCCGAGCGTCGACGGGCAGGGCGGTCGGTTGGCCCCGACGGACCTCAGCGGGCGAGGATTCGTTCATGGCCGAGCGCGTTGCATCCATCGACATCGGGACGAACTCGACCCGCCTCCTCGTCGGCGAACAGGAGGTGCCCGGTGGTCCGCTGCGGACCGTGGAACGCCTGATGACGATCACCCGGCTCGGCCAGGAGGTCGACAGGCAGCGCCGACTCGACCCGGAGGCGATCGAACGGACCCTCACGGTTCTGCGCCGCTACCGCGAGGTGATGGACGGTCTGGAGGTCCCCGAAGGTCGCGTCCGCATGTCGGCAACCTCGGCATGTCGGGACGCCACGAACCGGGACGACTTCTTCGACGCTGTGCAGGACGTGATCGGCGTCCGTCCAGAGCTGCTGTCCGGCGAGGAAGAGGCACGCTTGTCGTTCCTCGGAGCGACCGCGGACCTGGACCCCACCGACGGCCCGTTCCTCGTGTTCGACCTCGGTGGCGGGTCGACCGAGTTCGTGTACGGGACGACCGGAGCCGACGGCGAGGTGAAGTCGGCGTTGTCTCTCGACATCGGTTGCGTCCGGCTCACCGAACGGTTCATCACCACCGACCCGCCCGCACCTGAGGACCTGAGCGCCGCGATCAGCTACGCGGACTCGTGGCTCGACGACGTCCTGCGGGTCATGCCCGACCACGTCGAGGCGCGAACCGTCATCGGACTCGCCGGGACCGTGTCGGCCGTCGCGGCGGTGGAGTTGGGGCTGCCGGAGTACGACCAGGCAGCGATCCACCATTTCGTGCTCACCAAGGACGCGGCCGAGGACGTGTTCCGCACCCTCGCGACCGAGTCCCGCGCCGACCGCATCCACAACCCCGGCCTGGAGGAGGCACGCGCGGACGTGATCGTCGGTGGGTGCTGTGCACTCGTCGCCATCTACCGGCGTCTGTCGCTACCGGAGATCCTCGTCAGCGAGGCCGACATCCTCGACGGCCTGGCACGATCCCTCCTCCCCGCCGCCTGACCGCTGCCGCCGGTCCGGCGCATGGGTAGTCGTTTCGACAGACTCAACGACCGGGGGTGGCTCAACGACCGCTGGGGTTCTGACCACGCCTAAGGTTCGGGCGATGACCGAGATCGCCTGGCAGCCGGACCCGTCGACCGTCGAGAACACCGTGGTCGGCCGCTTCCAAGCAGCCCACGGGATAGCGACCTTCGAGGACCTGCTGGCCCGTTCGATCGACGACCCCGCCTGGTTCTGGGGAGCGGTCGCCGAGTTCCTCGGCATCCCGTTCTCGACCCCCTACGAGGAGGTGCTGGACACCTCCGACGGGATCGCCTGGGCGAAGTGGTTCACCGGTGGTCGTACGAACCTCACCGCAGCGTGCGTCGACCGCTGGGTCGCCGAGAGCCCCGAGGCGGAAGCGGTCCGCTGGGAAGGCGAGGACGGCTCGGTCCGGGTGCTCACCTACGCGGAACTCGGCCGACACGTCGAGGGACTGGCCGGACGACTCCTGGAACTGGGTGTCGGCGAGGGCGACGCGGTCGGGATCTTCCTGCCGATGCTGCCCGAGACCGTCGTGGCGATGCTGGCGGTCGCGAAGATCGGTGCGATCTTCCTGCCGATCTTCAGCGGCTACGGGGCCGAGGCGATAGCGGTCCGCCTCCAGGACGCGGACGCGAAGGTGTTGATCTGCGCGGACGGCTTCCTCCGTCGCGGCAAGCCGGTGCCGATGTTGGAGACCGCCCGAGACGCCGCCGGCCGGGTGCCGACCGTCGAGTCCCTCGTCGTCGTCGGACGCCTCGGCGAGGTGGAACCGTCCGAGAGCGTCGTCCCGTTCCCGCCGCCGCGGGGAGACGACGAGGAACCGGTTCGGACCGTTCCCGTCGACTGCGAGCACCCGCTGTTCATCGCCTACACCTCCGGCACCACCGGCAAACCGAAGGGTTCGGTGCACGTTCACGGCGGTTTCACCGTGAAGATCGCCGAGGAGGTCGCCTTCCAGTTCGACTGTGTCCCCGGTGACCGGCTGTTCTGGTTCGCCGATTTCGGCTGGATCATGGGTCCGTGGGAGTTCGTCGGCACGCTCGCCAACGGGGCGACGCTCTGCCTGTACGAGGGGGCGCCGGACTTCCCCGACGTCGACCGGCTCTGGGCGTACCTGGAGCGGCACAGCGTCACGATCCTCGGGATCAGCCCGACGCTGATCCGTTCCATGCTCACCCACGGCTCCGAACCGGTCCATCGCCACGACCTGTCGTCTCTGCGGATCCTCGGCTCGACCGGTGAGCCGTGGAACGAGACCCCCTACCGCTGGTACTCGGAGGTGGTCGGCGGTGGGCGCTGCCCGGTGATCAACATCTCCGGCGGCACCGAGGTGGGGGCATGTTTCCTGTCGCCGCATCCGGTTCAGGCGCTCGCACCGATGACCCTCGGGGGACCGGCGTTGGGCATGGCGGTGGACGTGTTCGACGACGACGGCAAGCCGGTGCGGGGCGAAGTCGGCGAACTGGTGTGCACGAAACCGTGGCCCGGCATGACCAGAGGGCTCTGGAAGGCACCGGAGCGCTACATCGATGCCTACTGGAGCCGCTGGCCCGACGTCTGGGTCCACGGCGACTGGGCGCTGATCGAGGGCGGGCAGTGGTTCCTGCGTGGCCGCAGCGACGACACGATCAAGGTCGCCGGGAAACGACTCGGACCCGCGGAGGTCGAATCCGCGCTCGTGTCGCACCCGGCGGTGGCGGAGGCCGCGGCGATCGGGGTGCCGCACGAGGTCAAGGGCGAGGCGCTGTGGTGCTACGTCGTGCTGGCACCGGGAGTGGAGGAGTCCGACTCGCTGCGAGCCGAGCTCGTGGACACCGTCACCGCAGCGCTAGGGAAGTCGTTCAAGCCGAGCAACGTCCTGTTCGTCGACGGTCTGCCCAAGACGCGTTCATCGAAGGTGTTGCGGCGGGCGATCCGGGCGATCGCCACCGACCGCGACGCCGGTGACATGTCGTCCCTGGAGGACCCGGCCGCTCTCGACGCTGTGCGGGCGGCTAGGTGACGGACCGAGGGTGCGGTCGGTGATCCGCCGGGACCGGCCACCCGCCGAGGACCGCGGGCCGACGCTGTTCGGTCGGCGGGTGATGCTGCGTTCCTTGACCGTCGCGGACTTCCCGTCGTGGCGCGAGGTGCGGACCCGTTGCGAGGCGTGGCTCACGAAGTGGGAACCGATGCGCCTGCCGAACCAGCCGGACGTGGTGCGCAACCGTGACGCCTTCGCGATCCGTTGCAGTGCCCGTCAACGGGACCGCCAACTAGGCAACGGGTACGGCTTCGGCCTGTTCGTGGACGGGACGTTCTGCGGCGAGGTCAACCTTTCCTCGATCCAGCGTGGCCCGTTCCAGAACGCCTACATCGGCTACTGGATCGACGAGGCCTACGCCGGTCAGGGATTGATGCCGGAAGCGGTCGTGGTGATGATCCGCTTCGCGTTCGAGGAACTTCGTCTGCACCGGGTCCAGGTGTCGATCGTGCCCCGCAACGCGGCGAGCCGCCGGGTGGCCGAGAAGTTGGGCCTGCGCGACGAGGGCACGGCGCTCCGCTACCTGGAGATCAACGGAGTGTGGGAGGACCACGTCCGTTACGCGATCACTTCCGAGGAGTGGACTGAACGGCGTGACCAGCTCGAACAGGAGTGGCTGGCCCCCGGGTAGATCCGGTCGTACGGCGGAATCTGGCGATCCTCCCCGAAGCCTCCAAGAGGTTTCGGAGGATTGCGCTTCAGAGTCGATGCCACCAGCCCGGTTCGGGTTGGAAGGACCGCTCAGGAGCGCACGAAATGATCGATGAACCGTTCGGATCGGGACAGCCCGCAGACGGATCCCCTGAACCGACCACCCAAGGATCGAATCCCGCCGAGATCCCCGTAGAGGCATCCTCGGGCGGGACCTGGTCGGGATGGCGGGGCTGGGTCGCTGCCGGTGCCATCGCGGCACTGGCCGTCGGTGGAGGTGTTGCGGCGATGAACCGCGGTGGCGGCTCGGACTCGTCGGCTGCGGCGGCGTCGGCCTCTGCGAGTCAGTCGACCCAGTCGAACGGCTCCGGTCAGGGCCAATCCGGTGGCCAGATGGGAGCGCGTGGACCGGTAGGAAAGGTCACCGCGGTCGACGGATCGACCATCACCGTCTCCTCGACCGGCTCGAATTCCTCCACCGGGTCCAACTCTTCGACTGCGACGACCTACACCGTCGAGACCAGCGCGGACACGGTGTTCACCGAACAGGTCTCGGCATCAATCGACGATCTCGACGTCGGAGACCACGTCGCCGTCATGGGGCAGACATCCGACGACGATGCGATCGTCGCCCGGATGGTCCTGAACGGCGGAGCGAACGAGCCGTCCCTTGGTGGCGGCCCCGGTGGAATGGGTGGCCCCGGCGGGGGAGCACCGCCTCAGGGCTCCGGTGACGGCTCGCAGATGCCCTCCCAGGGTTCCGGCAACGGGTCGCAGACTCCGCCGCAAGGCGCCGAAGGTCAGACCCCACCCGACGGTGGTCAGGCACCGCCCAACGGGGGTCAGGGCCCTGGCGGTGGTCCGGGGAACATGACCTCGGGAACCGTGAAGTCCCTGACGTCCGACTCGATGGTCGTCACGACCGCCGAGGGTGACGTGACGGTGACCTTCGAAGACGACACCACCTTCACGGTGGTGAGGACCCTGACGGTCTCCGACATCGAGGTCGGTGACACGGTCCAGGTGTCCGGCGAGGTTTCCGGCACGAAGGTCCAGGCCACATCGATCCGGGTTGGTGACATGGTCGGACGTGGATTCGGGGGCCAGCCGCCCGCTGGAGCGCCCGGTGCCGCCGGCGACGGTGGAAGCAACGGTGGATCCGACGTCACGACGACGACAGGTGCAGCGTGATGGTCGTCGACAAGCGATCGATTCGATCGAAACTGCTCAAGCCCTGGGTGGTGATGCCGGTAGCTGCGGTCGTCCTCCTGTCGGGTTGGTGGTTCATGAACGGCCGTGGCGGCGGTTCGGAATCCGTAGCAAGCACGGAGGCCGCCGCCACGACCAGGTTCGTGACCGCGACGATGGGCAGCCAGGCCCAGACCCTCACCGCAACCGGCACCGTCGCCGCGGCCGAGACGGAGGAGCTGAGCTTCTCATCCGCCGGGACCGTCACCGCTGTGAACGTGAAAGCCGGTGACAAGGTCACCAAGGGACAGGTCCTCGCAACGATCGACCCGGTCGATCTCGACGCGAGCGTCGCCGAGGCCGAAGCCGCCCTGGCCGACGCCCAGGCGAAGCTCGACGACGACACCGACAACGGCGCCTCCGACTCCCAGATCACCGCGGACGAGGCCTCTGTCACCTCCGCTCAGGACGACCTCGACGCCGCCAACGAAGCTCGTGAGGGTGCCTCATTGGTGGCGACCTTCGACGGCACTGTCGCCACCGTCGACCTGACGGTCGGTGAACAGCTCGGATCGAGCGGCTCCGGAGGAACTTCCCGGACCGGTTCAGGAAGCGGTTCGGGCATGTCGAGCGCAACGCTCGGCAGTTCGTCCTCCCAGCAGGGGGGCCAGTCCCAGGGCGGCGGCCAGAGCTCCACGAGCTCGGCACAGATCCAGGTCGTCAGCACCGGCCGGTACACGGTCGAGCTCGGCTTCGACTCGACCGACGTCGCTCTACTGGCCGTCGGTCAGAAGGCTTCGGTTGTGCGTTCCACCGCGACCTCGTCGAACTCCTCGGGCGGCTTCGGTGGTCCGGGCGGCGGCTTCCCCGGTGGAGGGGGCTTCCCGGGAGGTGGCTTCCCCGGCAGCGGGCAGTCGGGCGCCCAGTCGAACCAGAACCAGAACTCCAACCAGCAGGGCTCCGACGATTCCGACGACTCGGCCGACGAGGCTTCCGCAGCGACGATCGGTGATGCCGTCACCGGTGAAGTGACCGAGGTCGGCAAGGTCGCCTCGGCGACCAACGGTGTCGCTTCGTTCCCCGTGACCGTTTCCTTCGAGGACGACTCGGGCGACATCAACGCCGGCGCGACCGTGTCGGTCACGATCACCTACGCCGAGGGCGACGAAGCACTTCTCATTCCGTCGAACGCCGTCACCCAGGACGGCGACACCGCAACCGTGCAGGTGAGCGTCGACGGAAACACCGAAACGCGAGACGTCAAGGTCGGCAAGACCGTCGCCGGGATGACCGCCATCACCTCGGGCCTCGAAGAGGGCGACCAGGTGGCGCTCACCTTCGGCGTTCCCCCCGGCCAACAGGGACAGGGCGGCCAGTCAGGCCCCGGACTCGCATCAGGTCAAGGCCAAGGATCCAGCGACGGCAACGGTTCCGGCAACGGCAACCAGGCCACACCCACAGCGGAGGCAGGCCAGTGAACCCCGTGATCCAGCTCATCGGCGTCGGCAAGACCTACACCACCGGCTCGCTGTCGGTCGACGCACTGCGCGGCGTGACCCTGTCGATAGAGCAGGGTGAGTTCGTGGCGGTGACCGGTCCATCCGGCTCGGGCAAGAGCACCCTCATGCACATCCTCGGATGCCTCGACGTCCCGACGGTCGGGCTGTACCGCCTCGCCGGGGAGGACGTGTCGTCGCTCGGTGACGACCAACTCGCCGAGGTCCGCAACAAGCACCTCGGGTTCGTGTTCCAACAGTTCAACCTCCTGGCGTTCCTCAGCGCATGGCGCAACGTGGAACTGCCACTCGTCTACAGCGGTCTGCCCCCTCACGAGCGCCGCACCCGTGCGCTCGACGCCTTGGAGCAGGTCGGACTGGCGGATCGAGCGCACCACAGGCCCGGTGAACTCTCCGGCGGGCAGCAGCAGCGCGTCGCCGTGGCTCGGGCGCTCGTCACGGAGCCGGCGCTGATTCTCGCCGACGAACCGACCGGCAACCTCGACTCGGCCGCGACGGCCGACGTGCTCGACCTGCTCGACGACCTGCACGACCGCGGCCGGACGATCGTGCTCATCACCCACGAGCACGACGTGGCCCAGCGCGCCGAGCGGATCATCGCCGTGCACGACGGGACGATCGTGCCGGCCGACGGCCTCGCCGTAATGGGGGCGTCGATCTGATGAAGGGCAGAGACCTACTGCGGACCGCTCTCGAAGCGGTCCGCACCCACAAGCTGCGCTCGGCGCTGACGGTCCTCGGGATCACGATCGGCATCACCGCCGTCATCCTCACCGTCGGCCTCGGTGCAGGTGCCAAAGCCGACGTCCGCGCCCAGATAGACGAGCTCGGAACGAACGTGCTCGTCGTCTCGCCCGGCAGCACGACCGACAGCAGCGGAGTGCGAGGCGGGTTCGGTTCCGCTTCGACCCTGACGATGTCCGACGCGAACTCCCTCGCATCCGACGTTGTCGGACCCGACATCCAAGCGGTGGCGGGTGCGTCGACTTCGTCGGCGTCGCTCGTCAACGGCGACACGAACTGGACGACCACGCTCGTCGGGACGACGCCATCGTGGACCGAGGTCCGGTCACGAGGTGTGAGCAGCGGACGCTTCATCACGGCCGCCGACGAAGCCGACGCGGCGATGGTCGTCGTGCTGGGTCCCGACACCGCCACCGAACTGTTCGGTACGACGGAGGTCACCGGACGAGAGCTGACCCTCGACGGCAACACGCTCGAGGTCATCGGTGTCCTGGAGCCGCTCACGTCCTCCGAGGAGACGACGAACAACGACCTGGCGATCGTGCCCTTCGCCACCTACTCGCGGCGTCTCATCGGAGGCACGACCCGGGACGCGGTGAGCGAGATCTACCTCAAGGCCGATTCGGAGGCCACCCTCTCCGGTGCTTACCAGCAGGCGTTCAGGGCACTCGCCAACCTGCACGGGACGACCTCGGACGACGACGCCGACTTCTCGATCGCCACCCAGCAGTCGATCCTCGAAGCCTCCACATCGGTGGACCGCACGATGACCGTCATGCTCGGTGGCATCGCCGTGATCTCGCTGCTCGTCGGCGGGATCGGCGTCATGAACATCATGCTCGTGTCGGTCTCGGAACGGATCCGGGAGATCGGCCTGCGCAAGGCGATCGGCGCGAGGCCCCGTCACATCCGCCGGCAGTTCCTCGTGGAAGCTGCGGTGCTCGGCTGCATCGGGGGGCTGCTCGGCGTGGCGCTGGCGGGTGTGGGCGCCATTCTGCTGCCACGAATCGCGGACGCCAGGGTGATCCTGTCGCTCGGTTCGTCGCTCCTGGCGATCGTGATCGCCGTGGGGATCGGCGTGGTGTTCGGTGTCTACCCAGCGTCGCGGGCCGCCCGCCTGGCACCCATCGACGCACTACGGAACGAGTGAAGAACGTGAACGATCTATCCATCGAAACAGGTCGGCGTTCCGCTCGACCTCTGCGCCGGATCGCTGCGCTGATCGGCGGACTGGCAGTCGTCGCGACGGCAGTGGTGGCGATCAGAGCATCCGGCAGCGACGCGGCCGGCTACCGCACGGCGGTCGTCGCGCGGCACGACGTCGACTCGACGCTGCGTTCGGTCGGCACGATCGAGCCCGTCTCCCAGGCCGACGTGTCCTTCCCCGTCGCCGGAACCGTCGAGTCGGTAGCAGTGAAGGAGGGCGACACGGTCGGGATCGGTCAGACGTTGGCATCCCTCGACGAGACCGAACTCACCCGTTCCCTTCACACGGCCCAGGCGAAGCTCGCCGATACCGAACTGACACTCCAACGGGCGCTCGACGGCGAGGACGTCAGTTCGACCGGCTCCGGTTCGGGGTCGACATCGCAGAGCGGAGGCAGCGGCGGTTCCCAGCAGCCGACCGGTGTCTTCTACGACACGGCGGATTCGACCGCCTCTTCGTCAGCGGAGACCTCCGCGACAGCAGTGCCGGTCGTGTTCGTCTCGGGCTCGACCGGCGGCACCTCGTCGACGGCCTCCTCGACCGACAGCGAGTTGAGTGCCGCTCAGCAGGCCGTGCTCGACGCCCAGCACCAGGCGAACCTCGACCTCGCCGCTGCGCAGGCTGCGTTGGACCAGGCAACGAGCATCTGCACGGCTCTCGGTGAGCCGGACGCCGTCGAGGAAGCGGCCGCGACCACAGGTTCGGACTCGTCGACGTCGGCTTCCACGTCCACCACGTCCTCGACCACCTCGACGACCGCCGTCACAGGAACCGACGTGACGCCCTGCCGTGATGCCCTCCAGGCAGTTCTCGACGCCCAGGCGCAGGTAGCCACCTCCCAGGCCGCCGTCGAGAAGGCCGCGACGGCGCTCACGGACCTGTTGAGCGAACGGGCCGAGAACTCGACCGTCAAAGGTGACTCGACCGGCAACCAGTCGGCTTCCGGCTCCGGAGACGTTGGTGGTACCGGCCGGTCGTCCACTGACGCTTCGGGCGGCGCTCAGTCCTCCGGCGCTGCCTCGTCGGCATCGTCGTCGCCTACCGCAGCGGAATTGATCGCCTTCCAGAAACAGGTCGACGCTGCTGCCGCTCAGGTGGTCGTAGCGGAGCAGGCCCTCGCCCAGGCGACGATCGTCAGCCCGATCGCCGGGACGGTCGTGTCGGTCGGCTTCGCCGCAGGAGACTCGATCGAGGCCGGCTCTGACACGGCGACGATCCTCGTGAAAGGTGAGGGTGGCTTCGAGGTGACGACCACCGTCGCCGTCGCAGACCTGCCCGACGTCGAGGTGGGAGCAGCCGTCGGGGTCAGCCCCGATGGTCTCGGGGAACGGATCGACGGCGAGGTTGTCACCATCGGGGTCGCCGCCACGGATGGCACCACGACGACCAGCTACCCGGTGACGATCGCTCTCTCGGGCGACACGGAAGGCCTCTTGAACGGGGCGACCGCGACCGTCGAGATCGTCACGGCTCGGACCGAAAACGCGATAGCGGTCCCGCTGTCCGCGGTCACCACGAACGGCGAGCGCCACACCGTCCAGGTGGTGACCGACGGAGTCGCCTCGACCGAACCGGTGGAGATCGGTGCCGTCGGGTCCGAGTGGATTGAGATCACCAGTGGTCTGAAGGTCGGTCAGAAGGTCGTGCTCGCAGACCTCGACGAACCGTTGCCAGGCTCCGCCACCGACTCGACTTCGACCGGAGGCAACAGGGGTAACGGAGGTGGCGGCGGTGGTCGCAGCGGAGGCGGCGGCATGCCGAGCGGTGGCCCCCCGTCGGGCGGTGGCCCGCCCGGGTTCGGGAACTGATTCGAGGCTGTCGAAGCCCTGGCCCCGCGTAACTCAGGGCCAGGGCTTCTTCGCGTACTCGTCGCGGAGCTTGAACTTGAGGACCTTGTGCAGCGTCTCGTTGCGTGGGAAACGGTCCACGATCTCGAGCTGCTCCGGGATCTTCTGGCGCATGAGCTGAGCTTCGGTCAAGGTCGCGACCATCTCGTCGAAGGTGAGGTCCTCCTGGCCTTCGGCCCGCTCGATCACAGCGCACACCCGCTCGCCACGTTCGGGGTCGGGCAGGCCGATCACCGCGACGTCTCCGACCTTGGGGTGCGCGTAGAGGATGTCCTCGATCTCCTTGGCGGAGATGTTCTCACCCTTGCGGATGATGACGTCCTTGAGGCGGCCAGTGAGTACGACGTGGCCGTCGGGGCGGATGTGGCCCAGGTCGCCGGTGCGGAACCATCCGTCCTCGTCGAACGCGGCCGCAGTCGCTTCCTCGTCGGTGTAGCCCTTGAACACCATCGGCCCCTTGAGGCGGACCTCGCCGTCCTCACCGGCGGCGGCTTCGGTCCCGTCCTCTGTGACGATGCGCATCTGGAGTCCGACGACGGGCTTTCCGATCGTGTTGGCGAGCTGCTCGTCGGTGTCGTGCGGGGAACCCTCGCAGATCATCGGGCACTCGGTCAT
>JAGQSN010000162.1 GCA_020439555.1 Acidimicrobiales bacterium
TCGCTGTGCCAGTCGAGGTCGAGCGACAGGGCGTGCTCGCACAGGTCGCGGCGCAGGTTGTTGCCGACCCTCCAGGCCATCCGCACGGCCAGCCAGGCGACGACGAGCTGGAGCAGGTCGCCGGCGAGGGTCAGCGCGAGGAACAGCGAGGCCAGGAGGAGCAGGTGTCCGGTCTCGGCGCCGGCGATGGCGTCGTCCACGAACAGTCCGGCCAGAACCGGTCCGGCCAGCGGCAACCCCATCGCCAGCACCAACAACGCAGTGAGCGCGCCGATGCCGCGCCGTTCGGGGCGCAGGTACGCGAGGAGCAGACGCGTGTCGTCGGGACGGTTGGCGTGAGACATCAGGACGGTCGTGTCGGGCCGCGTGGGCATCGGGCCGCGAGGTGAGCCATCAACGCTACGACCGCGACCCCCTCCGGCGTGCCCGAGTTTCTGTGTGCAGGGGACCGTCGACGAGCACCGCCTTGCGGCCTGTCGGCGACACTGGAGAGGTGACCGACAACTCCGTGAGCGTGCGACCCGCCGAACCCAGCGACGTCGGGGCGATCGTCGAACTCGTACGTCAACTGGCCGTCTACGAACGTGAACCCGACGCGGTCGAAGCCACCGAGGACGACTTCGCGACGGCTCTGTTCGGACCGGACCCACGCGTGTTCGCACACGTCGCTGAAGTCGAGGTCGACGGGACCCGGCGGATCGCAGGCATCGCCGTCTGGTTCGTCACCTTCTCGACCTGGAAGGGGCGACACGGCCTGTGGTTGGAGGACCTGTTCGTGCAGCCCGAGCACCGCCGCCTGGGCATCGGTCGGGCTTTGCTCTCCGAACTCGCGTCGATCTGCGTGGACCGTGGCTGGTCACGTTTCGAGTGGTGGGTCCTCGACTGGAACGCTCCGGCGCACCGTTTCTACGAGTCGATCGGTGCACGACCCGAGGACGACTGGACGACCTGGCGACTCGACGGTCCCGACCTGTCCGCGCTCGCCGCCGGAGGCTGACCCTGCCGGAGAGGGGGCTGGAGACGGGCGAGCGAAGAGCCGCCGAACGTGCCATCGTTCGCAGCCGTGAGCACCGCAGCAGACACCGCCATCGCCCACCTCCTCGAAGCGCGAGCCGAGTTGACCGGACCCGGCGGAGGGTTCGAGATGCACACCGAGGAGGTGCTGGGCCGCACGATGCGGGTCTTCGACTCGGCGCCCCCGTCGATGCGCAGCTTCTGGGAGATGGCCGAACTCCACGGCGACAAGCCGTACCTCGTGTTCGAGGACGAGCACTACACGTACGCCCAGGTCGCCGCGTCGGTTCGTTCTCTCGCCCATCACCTGCGCGACGTGCACGGCGTCGGTTCCGGGGACCGCGTGGCGATCGGCATGCGCAACTACCCCGAATGGGTCATCACCCATTGGGCGACCCTCTCCATCGGTGCGGCGGCGGTCGGACTCAACGCCTGGTGGACGACCCCGGAGCTCCTGCACGGTCTCAGCGATTCCCGCCCGAAGGTCCTCGTCGTCGACGGGGAACGCCTGGAACGGGTCGTGCCGATCCTCGATGAGCTACGTGACACTGCGCCACTGGCCGTGATCGCCGCACGAACCAACATCGAACTGCCGGACGGGGCCGTCGCGTGGGACGACGTCGTCGACGGAGCGACAGCCCCGCCCCAGCTGCCGGCGGCTGACATCGCCCCGGACGACGACGCGCTGATCTTCTACACGTCCGGCACGACCGGGACACCGAAGGGCGCGCAGATCACCCACCGTGGGTCGGTGCACAACGTGCTGCACCTCGTGTACTGGACGATGCTGACCGTCGTGGCAGGTGCGAAGGATGCAGCCGCCACGGAAGCGGCCTCCGATGCCGACGGCCCCACACCCCCGGCCGATGCCGCACCCAGCCAGCCGGTGTTCATGGGGGCGACGCCGCTCTTCCACGTGACCGCATGCAACTGTCTGCTGCACCCGGCGACCCTGGCCGGAGCGCGAGTGGTCCTCATGCGCAAGTGGGACGCAGGTCGCGCGCTCGAACTGATCGAGCGCGAGGGAGTCACCAACTTCTCCGGGGTTCCGACGATGGGACGTGAGCTGATCTCGCATCCGGACTTCGCGTCCCGGGACACGTCGACGCTCGCTTCCATCGCCGGCGGCGGTGCTCCTGTCCCGCCGGACCTCGTCGGCAAGATCGACGAGGCGCTGCCGTCGGGTGCCCCGACGACCGGCTACGGCCTCACCGAGACGAGCGGCATCATCACCGCCAACTCCTCCGCCTACTACCTGGCCAAACCGCTCTCCTGCGGCCCCGTCGTACCGACACTCGACGCCAAGCTCGTCGACGAACTCGGCAACGACCTCGAACCGGGCCCCGACGTCGTCGGCCGGCTGTGCGTGAAAGGACCGATCGTCATCAAGGGCTACTTGAACCGGCCCGACGCCACCGCGGCGGAGATCGTCGACGGCTGGTTCGACACGGGCGACGTCGCGCGCATCGACGACGACGGGTTCGTGTTCATCGTCGATCGGGCCAAGGACATGGTCCTGCGCGGCGGCGAGAACGTCTACTGCTCCGAGGTCGAAGCAGCCATCTATCAGCACCCCGACGTGGTCGAGGCCGCGGTGTTCGGGATCCCCGACGATCGTCTTGGCGAGGCAGTGGCTGCGGCGATCGTGCTCCGGGACGGAACGACGCTGGACCAGGAAGGCCTGCGAGCGTTCCTCGACGGGCAGCTCGCCGCGCACAAGATCCCATCGTCGACCTGGTTCCGAACCGAAGCACTGCCACGCAACGCCAACGGGAAGTTCCTGAAGCGCCAGCTCCGTGACGAACTGCTGGCCGACACCGCCGGCTGACCGCACGACCATCCCGGTTGCGCCCGAGGTCCCGGGACCGGCGAGAATCGGAGGACCATGCGAGACGTCAGCGACGACATCAAGGCCCTCCGGCGACGCCACGACGAGGCTGCCGCCTACCTGAAGGTCGACGAGCTGCGCGCCCGCCGGCCCCAGTTGGAGACCGAGGCGTCACGCCCCGATCTCTGGGACGACGCAGATCGGGCCCGGCAGGTCACCGGAGAGCTCGCGGCGGTCAACGAGGACCTCGACCGTTTCGACGACCTCGGCTCCAGGATCGACGACGTGGAAGTCCTCGCCGAACTGGCGGCGGAGGAACACGACGACTCGGTCGCGTCGGAGATCGAGTCCTCCCTGGCGACGCTGGCCGACGAGTTCCGTGACCTGGAGCTGCGCAGCCTGTTCACCGGCGAACACGACGAGCGTGACGCCATCTGCGACGTCCAGTCCGGTGAAGGTGGAGCCGACGCCCAGGACTTCGCCAACATGCTGCTGCGCATGTACCTGCGGTGGGCGGAGAAGCACGGCTTCGACGTTGAACTCGACGAGGTGTCCGAAGGGTCGGAGGCGGGCATCTCCTCGGCGACGTTCCTGGTCAAGGGTCGTCACGCATACGGCCTGCTGCGTTCCGAGCACGGCGTCCACCGCCTCGTCCGCATGAGCCCGTTCAACGCGCAGGGCAAGCGCCAGACGGCGTTCGCCGCGCTCAAGGTGACGCCGTTCCTGGAGGACGTGCCCGACATCGTCATCGACGAGAAGGACCTGCGCATCGACACGTACCGATCGTCCGGTGCGGGTGGCCAGCACGTGAACGTGACCGACTCGGCCGTTCGCATCACCCACCTGCCGACGGGGATCGTGTCCTCCTGCCAGAACGAGCGGAGCCAGCACCAGAACAAGGACCGGGCGATGCAGGTTCTGCGGGCGAAGCTCGCCGAGGCCGAGCGCGAGAAGCGCGAAGCCGAACTGGACGCCATCCGTGGCGTGCAGCACTCCGTCGGGTTCGGATCGCAGATCCGCTCGTACGTGATGCAGCCTTACCAGATGGTCAAGGACCTGCGGTCCGAGCACGAGACCGGCAACGTCGACGGTGTTTTCGACGGTGACCTCGACGCCTTCATGGAGGCATACCTCCGCTGGCAGCGCGCTCAGTCCCTCGACGGGGACTGACGCTCGTTCTCGTCCGTCCAGCCCGCAACGCCCCGCTCTCCGGAGGCGCGTCGACGAAGGTGCGGCACCTTCTGGTGACCTCGGAGAGTCCACGGGGTGCCACGGATCGAGACATGCCCGCTGGTATCGTCGAACCTCGGGCAGATCGACGTCCCCCTGAAACTCCACTCCTTCCGTCGATCCGCACACAATCTCCATGATCAAGCTCGACAACGTCTCCAAGGTCTTCAAGGGCGATGTCGTCGCGCTGCGCGAAGCGTCGTGTGACATCGCAAAGGGCGAGTTCGTGTTCCTCGTCGGCCCGTCGGGTTCCGGCAAGTCGACGATGATCCGCCTCCTCAACAAGCAGGAGGTCCCATCCAGCGGCACTATCCACGTGGCCGGCAAGGACCTGGGAACCCTGAACAGCTGGAAGATCCCTTACCTCCGCCGCAACATCGGATACATCTTCCAGGACTACAAACTCCTGTCGAACAAGACGGTCTACGAGAACGTCGCGTTCGCTCTCGAGGTGATCGGACGGCCCAGGCACGTCGTGAAGTCCCAGGTTCCGGCGATCCTCGAACTCGTCGGGCTCTCCAAGAAGCACAAGAACTATCCCGACGAACTCTCCGGCGGAGAACAGCAGCGCGTGTCGATCGCCCGGG
>JAGQSN010000013.1 GCA_020439555.1 Acidimicrobiales bacterium
GGCGAACTGCCCGGCCACTACCGGATCGCGGACGTGCCGGTCGGCCTCTGGGACGCACCGAAGTGATCGACGGACTCGACCGCAACCTGATCGACGGAGACCTGCTCCCGGCATCGTCGGGGGGAACCTTCGAGACGCTCAACCCGGCCACCGAGGAGGTCCTCGGCGTCGCGGCCGACGGAACGTCCGAGGACCTCGACCGGGCGATCGGCGCCGCGCGACGGGCCTTCGACGAAGGTGACTGGGCGCGGGATCCGGCGTTCCGAGCCCATTGCCTGCGCCAACTCCGAGACGCCATGCAGGCACGGTCCGACGAGTTGCGGGAGCTCACGATCGCAGAGGTCGGTGCCCCCCGTTTCCTGACCGGTCTCGCGCAGCTCGACTCACCGGTCGAGGACCTCGGCTGGGCCGCGGACCTCGCCGAGTCCTACGACTGGAAGACCGACCTAGGCGCGGCGAAACCCGCCGGAGTCCCCTCCCACCGCTGGGTGCTGAAGGAACCCGCCGGTGTGGTCGGAGCCATCACGCCGTGGAACTTCCCCCACCAGATAAACCTCGCCAAGATCGGCCCGGCCCTCGCGGCGGGTTGCACCGTCGTGTTGAAGCCTGCGCCGGACACGCCGTGGGCGGCCGCCGCCCTCGGTGCAATCGCCCGCGAGACCGACATCCCGGCCGGTGTCCTCAACATCGTGAACTCGTCGGACCACGGCATCGGGGCCGCTCTCAGCACCGACCCGCGAGTCGACCTAGTGTCGTTCACGGGGTCCACGGCAACGGGCCGCAAGGTGATGGCTTCCGCCGCGGAGACCCTCAAGCGGGTGTTCCTCGAACTCGGCGGGAAGTCGGCGTTCATCGTCCTCGACGACGCCGATCTCGGCGCGGCCACGTCCCTCGCGGCGTTCACCGCCTGCACCCACGCCGGTCAAGGGTGCGCCATCACGACTCGGCTACTGGTCCCCCGTGCCCGCTACGACGAAGCCGTCGACGCTACCGCCGCGACGATGGAAGCCCTCGGAGCCGGGGACCCGAACGACGCCGGAACCGTCTGCGGGCCGCTCATCTCCGCCCGCCAACGGGAACGGGTCGAGTCCTACCTGCGGCTCGCGATCGAAGAAGGCGGCCGGTTCGCCGCCGGCGGTGGACGGCCACCCGAACGTGACCGTGGCTTCTTCGTGCAACCGACTCTCATCGCCGGGCTCGACAACTCGGCGCGGGTCGCCCGCGAGGAGATCTTCGGCCCGGTACTGACGGTCATCGCACACGACGGCGACGACGACGCCGTTCGCATCGCGAACGACTCCCCATACGGACTCTCCGGTGCAGTGCACTCCGCTGATCCGGACCGTGCCTGGGCCGTCGCCCGAGCGGTGCGAACCGGGACGATGTCGATCAACGGGGGCGTCTGGTATGGCGGCGACGTCCCCTTCGGCGGCTACAAGGCATCCGGCATCGGCCGGGAGATGGGCGTCGCCGGTTTCGAGGAGTACCTCGAGACCAAGGCGATCGCGGAACCGGCGTGACCGCCGACTCGAACGAGAGGAAACCAATGGGACGTTTCGACGACAAGGTGGCGATCGTCACCGGAGCCGCCGGAGGGATCGGCGAGGCCTACGCACGGTCCCTCGCAGCGGAGGGGGCGAGCGTCGTGGTCGCCGACCTCGACGCCGAGAAGGGCGAGGCCACGGCCGCGGCGATCGCCGCCGACGATGCCACGACCGCAGCCGGCGGGACCGCCGCGTTCGTGCCCGTCGACGTGAGCGACACCGACTCCACACTCGCCCTCGCTGCGGCGACCGTCGAACGTTTCGGCGGGATCGACCTGCTCGTCAACAACGCGGCCATCTACGGGAACATGCAGTTCGACCTGCTGATCACCGTGGACTGGGACTACTACCAGCGGTTCATGGCGGTGAACATGAACGGGGCGCTGCTGTGCACCCGGGCCTGCTACCAGCACATGGCCGCCCGCGGCGGAGGTGCGATCGTCAACCAGTCCTCCACCGCGGCCTGGCTGTACTCGGGCTTCTACGGCCTGGCGAAGGTCGGCATCAACGGCCTGACCCAACAGCTCGCCCACGAACTCGGAGGCCAGGGGATCCGGGTGAACGCGATCGCCCCCGGGCCGACAGACACCGAGGCGACCCGCAACCAGGTCGGCGAAGGGATGGTGTCCAAGCTCGTGAAGGACCTGGCGATCAAGCGGCCCGGCACCGTCGAGGACATGGCCGGGACCTGCCTGTTCCTGCTTTCCGACGACGCCGCCTGGATCACCGGCCAGATCGTCAACGTCGACGGCGGCCAGGTCTTCCGGTGAACCCCACCTCAGCGCCTGAGCCGTCCGGAACCGCAGACGAGGCAGGGTCACACAGCGCACGTCCGCTCGGGTTCATAGGCCTCGGCCAGATCGGCGCGCCGATGGCCACCCGACTGATCGACTGGCCGGGCGGCCTGACGGTGTTCGACGTGTACGAACCGGCGGCCGAACCGTTCGCGGCGAAAGGCGCGACCGTCGCGTCGTCGCCCGCTGAGGTCGCCTCACGGGCGACGGTCATCTCCCTGATGGTCCAGGACGACGCACAGGTGACCGAAGTCGTCACCGGCCCGGACGGGCTGCTCAGCACGGCACGCCCGGGCACGATCATCGCCATCCACTCGACGGTCGAAGCCGACACCCCTGCTCGTATCGCGGCTTTGGCCGAACCGCACGGTGTGCTCGTCGTCGACGCCCCGGTCTCGGGCGGGATGATGGGAGCACACTCGGGTGACCTGGCGTTCATGGTCGGCGGACCTGACGAGGCCGTTGCCGTGCTCGACGAGACGCTCGCGCCCATGGCGGGGCTCGTCGCGCACCTCGGACCGATCGGTGCCGGCACGCGGGCGAAGCTGGCCAGGAACCTGATCACCTTCGCCGGCTTCGCGGCGGTCGGTGAGGCGTTGCGCCTCGCCGAGTCCGCCGGGGTGGACGTGGCACGTCTCGGTGACGTGGTCCGACACTCCGACCGGATCACCGGCGGCCCCGGAGCGATCATGCTCGGCCAGGCCGCCGGACCGCTCGCGGCCGACGACGGTCTGCGGCCGATCTACGAGCACACCCGGACCCTCGGCGAGAAGGACCTGCGCCTCGCCCTGTCCCTCGGGGACAGCCTCGGGCTCGACATGCCCGTCGCCGCTCAGGCTCTGGACCTGCTCGCCGCGGCCCTGGGCGTCCCCCACGAACCGGAAGGAACCTGACGATGGCAGACGAGACCGCCCGTGACCGCGGCAAGGAGATGATGCGTGCCGTCTACGGCTGGGACATCGAACCCGACAAGCCGTTCGAGGTGGCGACCGTCGACCACCTCTTCGGTGAGGTGTGGGCAGAGGGCGAACTGACCGTCAAGGAACGACGTCTGCTTCTGCTCGGGCTCACGGTGGGCACCGGCCAGATCGACGTCGCCGGGTTGCAGGCGGACGCCGCCATGAAACTCGGCGAGTTCACGGCGGAGGAACTGCGATCGATGACGGTGTTCCTCGCCCACTACGCGGGTTGGCCGCGTGCCGCCGCGTTCAACAGCCAGGTCGAACAGATCATCGCCCGCAACGACAAGACCGAAGGCTGACGTGACCGACATGGTTGACGCTCCAGCGCCGAGCACGCTCCGGCCCTGGTCGGGTCGTTCGCACGGCGAACTGGCCGAGCTGGTCCGCGAACTGCTGCTCGTCGGCCACCTGATCGACCGGTCCGGGATGCCGCACCTGATCTCCCGTCTCGGACGTGAAGGAATGGCCGAGGTCGCCATCGACGAATGGATGGCGGCGAGTCCGATCTACACGAAGCGTCTGCAACGGCTTCTCGGCTTCGAAGGTGAAACCGTCGAGGTCGTCTTCAAGGGGATGCAGTTCGACATCGGGGCGCCGCCGGAGTTCCTCGACTTCCGCTACATCGTCCACGACGACGACCACGGCGAGTTCCAACTCGCCCACTGCGGTGCCCTGATGGACGTCGAACCGATGGGCGAGGAGTACGTGCGCACGATGTGCCACGACATCGAGGACCCGACCTTCGACGCCACCGCCATCGCGACCAACCCCCGCGCCCGGATGACCCCGGTCCACCGTCCACCACGTAAACCGGTGGACCGGCTGCCCCACTGCGCCTGGAGTGTCACCATCGACCACGACGCCGATCCTCTCCCCTTCCCGGCGCAGGCCGAGAGGTTGTCCACGTCGCAGGCCGCTGGGTTGCCGATGGCCGAACGTCCCGCGGACCTGCCCTCGAACAACGGTGCCGACGCCTACGACTTCCCGCTCGACAGCGACCTGACGACCGAACGCTTCTCCTCAGCCACCCTCGCTGCGACAGCGGACGAGATCTGTCTCCAGCAGCACCTGCTCGCCCGGGCGTTCCTGCTCGCCACGGCGGACCGCGTCGGACCGGACGAAATCGCCGGAATCGGGGTCGCGCAGGCAACGGGCATCGCCGGGCTCGGAGCAAAGCGACTCGGCGCAGCGCTCGGCGTCGATGCAGACCTGGCCGGCGTCGCCGCGGTGCTGGAGGTACATCCGCTGCTCGCGCCTCGGGCCTACGTCGCGACGGAGGTCAAGATCGATGAGGCGAACTCGGTACTGGAGGTGTCGATCGGGGCCTGTCCGGCACTGAACGAGGTCGACGGGCTCAGTTGGCCCGCACTTGTCGTCGAACACGACGACAAGCCGTTGCGTGCGATCGTCCAGGCGATCGCACCGACCGCAACCGTCGAACGCCTGTCGCTCGCCGACACCGCCACCGACGGCGAAGCGGGTGAACGGGCACGCTGGAGGATCACCGTGGACCCGGACGCCGAACCTGCACCACAGACGACCGAGGTCACCCTCGCCGAGTTCTCGACCGGCGCGAACTTCACGTTCAAACGTCGCGGCTGACCCACCGTTGGTACGGTCCCCTCCCACAAGGGGACGTTCGAACCGGGGGTGGCGATGGCTGCGAGCCGAGTGGCGGTCACACGGGTTCTCGTCGCGGTCGCTCTCGTCGCGTCGCTCAGCTCGACGACCGTCGGCTCGGCGTCCGCGCAGGCATCGAGATCGGTTCCCGCCGACCCTTCGCCCTCACCGCGTGGGGTCGTCGGACCGGCCACGAGCGAGGACCCGTGCAACTCGGTGCCCGTCGGCGGGTTCGGCTTCGACCGCTACGGGGGTTGGAAGGGGCTGAGCCGACCCGCCACGGGACGCTTCACCGTCGCCCAGGTCGACGGCCGCTGGTGGTTCTTCACCCCCGACGGCAACGCGTTCTTCGCCAACGGACCGACCGGGATCCGCCCGACCGGCGGAGGCGCGACGGCCGACGGCACCAACGACTACCTCGACGGCATCATCGCCACCTACGGCACCCTCGATGCGTGGGCCGACGCGACCTTCCAGCGCACCTGTGACCTCGGGATCCGAACCCTCGGCGGCTGGAACTCCACCGAGAACGTCGACCTTTTCGCCGGACGGCTCGCGTACACCGTCAACATCGACGTCTACTCGTCACTGCCGGCGGTCACGACCGGGCCACCCGGCCTGAAGCCACGCCGTGACGTGTTCGCCCCGGACGCGCTCACCCGGGCACGATCGACGGCCGCGGACCCCCTCGTCCAGCGCTGCGCGACCGACCCGTGGTGCATAGGTGTGTTCGTGGAGAACGAACAGCCGTACGCTCCATCGGTGACGGTCGGCGGCAGCCACCTCGACGTGTATCTGTCCGAAGCGGCCGGTTCCCCCGGCAAGGTCGAGCTCCAGAACTTCCTCAGCGAACGTCACGGCGGTGACATCGCCTCGTTCAACTCGACGTGGGGCACGTCCCTTTCCTCCTTCGAGGAGATCCAGGACCTCAACTCACTGGGCACCTGCCCGACCGGGATCGGAGCCGACGACGACCTGTGCACCTTCGGTGAACCGGCCGATCGGTTCGCTGACCGCGCCGCCTTCGAGGCCCACGTCGCCGGCACGGTTGCATCCCTGGCGGACCGTGTCCTGGACGAGGTCGAACCGGCGATGCTCGACCTCGGACCCCGTCTCGTGATGGACCCGCAACTCCCCCAGGTACTCGCCGCGCTCGCCGCACCCGCGGATGTCGTGTCGGTCAACGACTACGACCTCGGAGTGGTCATCCCGCAGCTCGACGCGATGATCCCCGACGAACTCGGTGCCCTCAGCTACGACCCGTTCACCCGCCTCGACCAGATTGCGGCCATCACCGGCAAACCGATCTACGTGTCGGAGTGGTTCTACCGGCTTCCCCGGCCGGACCGGCCATCGGTGCCGTTCTTCCTACCCGAGGTTCCCGACGGTCCCGCCCAGGCCGCCGCTGTGACCCGCTACCTCGACCACCTCCACTCGAACCCGAACGTCGTCGGTGAAGCCTGGTTCCAATGGGTGGACCAACCGGCGGAGGGCCGGGCGAGCGACGGTGAGAACCAGCTCCACGGCCTCGTCGACATAACAGACACGATCCGCCAACCGCTGTTCGACACGATGGCGGCGATCGACCACGACGTGATCGGCCGCCGACTCGGCTGGCCGGCCGGTACGACCTTCACAGCACACCTCAGCGAGAGCGAGTGCTCGATCCTCGGATCACTGGCAGCGTCGAACGGGGTCAGCATGCAGGACGCGGTGCGTTTCAGCGTCCTGCTGCTCGACCACGTCGCCACTACGAGCGCCGGGCCCCTTCCGGCCCTGCCGACCGACGGCGGTACGTGCGATGTGGTCGTCGAATGGACGGACCAGGACCGGGCGATGCTCGGACGTGCCTCGCGAAGTTGGGGTGTCGATGTGGACGGCCTCCACACGGGGTCGGTCCGGGTGCTTCTGGCGATCCTGTACTGGATGTCGGTGAACGGCTGACCATCGGGTCTCGTCCGGCCTACCCTCGGAGCCATGGACGAACCTTTCGTGACCGACCACGAGGTTCTCCTCCAGCAGTACGCGGACGGTTCCTCACTCGATGCCCGGGCCAACCTCTACGCCTGGCAACAGCCCCGCCATGACCTCGTCGCCACGGTGCTTTCGTACCTACCGCTCGACACGAAGGTCGTGCTGGACGTCGGCTGTGGCCGCGGCCAGTACCTCGCCGGCCTGCGGGGAATGCAACACGTCGGGGTCGGCGTCGAACTGTCCCCCGGCCTCGCGCGGGAAGCAGCCGCCGGCACCGGCCAGCCGACCGTCGTCGGTGACGCTTGCGCCCTTCCTGTCGCCGACAGGACGGTGGACGCAGCTTTGGCGTTGCATCTCCTCAACCACATAGCGGATCCGGCTGCCTGTCTGGCCGAGTGCCGTCGGGTGACTCGCTCGGGTGGGGCCGTGATCGTGCTGACGAACACGGTCGACCACATCGCAGAGCACCGTGCGCTCGCCGGCGAGGCTGCCGGACTCGACGGGCCGCTCGTCTCGACGGACCGGACCTTCGACGAGGACCTCGCGATCGTCGAGGCAGCGTTGGGGAAGGTCGAGGTGATCAGCCTCGACGGGACCATCTGTGTCGATCGGCCCGAGCCACTGGTCGAGTACGCGAGGTCCGCCGAGGACTTCTACAGGCTCCAGATCGACATGCCGTGGGACGAGTTCATCGACCGTTTCGAGCGTCTGGTGGCCGACCGGATCGAACGGGACGGGACCGTCGACATCACTGCGTGCACGTCCGTTTTCGTCGCAACCGTTCCCTGACCGGCGAGGAAACTTCGGAAAACCGGCCACAGGGTGACCTGTTTCGGTCGTCATGGTGGGTGCTGTCAGTACGACCACGATCCGAACCGGAGCAGACATGTACCCACCCGCCGTCCACGACGAGATCACAGGCATCCTCAACTACCTGGAGGAGCAACTCGCTGCCCTGAGAGCCGCGACCTTCGGCTTGACCGACGCCCAGGTCAGGGAACGTCCGTGCCGCAGCACCCTGTCGGTCGGGGGCCTCGTCAAGCACGCCACGCAGGTGATGCGCGGCGGCGTTGCCCGGCTACGCAACCCGGACGCGCCGCGTTCCTTCGACGAGGAGGCGTTCGCTGCGTAAATGGGCAGCTTCGCGTTGACCGACGAGGAGACCGCCGAGTCGGTGCTGGCCGACTTCGACGAGACCCGCGCCGAGTACCTCTCGCTCATCGCCGCGCTCGATCCCGACGCTGACGTGATCGAACCTCCTCAGCCCTGGGACGGGATCTTCGATGCCCGGCCCGCCAAGGCCCGCTACTACCTGATCCACCAGATCGAGGAGATGGCCCGCCATGCCGGTCACGCGGACATCATCCGCGAGCAGATCGACGGCGCCCTGGTCCCTCATCTCGTGATGACGATCGAAGGGGTCCCGGCGAACGACTACTTCACCCCGTTCGAACCAGCCCCAGCAACGATCGGCGCCTGAAGCCCCCCCCTCGACGGTTGAGCGCAGCAAAGCGAAGTCGAAACCCCACCCCACCGACCTTTCGACACGCTGCGCTCGCTCAAGGATCACCACAACCGCTGGTTGAGCGAAGTGGAGCGCAAGCGGAACGAAGTCGAAACCAACCCCACCGACCTTTCGAAGCGCCCCGGGTTTCGTAGAGGCTCAGGTGGTTGAGTCCTCGCCCTGCTGGGCGGGGACGGGTTGACGGTAGTGGTCGGCTTCGAAGGCTGCCGGGGTGGTGTAGCCGGGGCCGGGTTCGATCTCGCCGTGGAGGCGCCGGTGGTTGAACCAGTCGACGTATTCGAGGGTGGCGAACTCGACGTCATCGAGGCCCCGCCAGGGACCCTTCGGGTAGATCAGCTCCCACTTGTAGAGCCCGTTGAACGACTCGGCCATGGCGTTATCAAAGCTGTCGCCCTTCGATCCGACCGACGCGACGATGTCATTCGCGGCGAGCCGCTCGGAGTAGCGCACACACAGATATTGAACGCCGCGGTCGCTGTGATGGATCAGCCCGTCGAGACTGATCCCGGCGCGACGCCGGTTGTGGACCGCCATCTCGAGAGCGTCGATCGCCAGGTCGGCGCGCAGCGAACGGCTGGCCTGCCAGCCCACGATCAGCCGCGAGTAGACGTCGATGATGAACGCCACGTACACCCACCCGGTGTGGGTCTTGACGTAGGTCAGATCCGCGACCCACAGCCTGTTCGGGGCCGGCGCCGCGAACTTCCGCTCGACCAGATCGGCGGGGCGGTCAAGGCGGTCGTCGCCTTCGGTGGTCCGCACCCAGATCCGGCCCCGCCGGCAACCCGCCAGGCCCATGTCGCCCATCAGTCGCTCCACGGTGCAGCGGGCCACGGCGATGCCGTCCTTGTTGAGCTGGTCCCACACCTTGTCGGCACCGTAGACGGCCAAGTTCTGCTCCCAGACCCGCAGGATCTCCGGGCGTAGCTCGCCATCACGGATCGCCCGCGCCGAAGGCGGACGCTTCTTGGCGGCGTGGTAGGTGGACGGGGCGATCCCCAACGTGGTGGCGATCGGCTCGATCCCCCAGCGCAGCGTCCCGCTGCGCCGATCCTTGTGCTCGTCGATGAACCGGATCACTTCTTCGACTGGCGGTCGAGCTCCGCCCCGAAGAAAGATGCCGCTGCCTTCAAGATGTCGTTGGCGCGACGCAACTCGGCATTCTCACGCTTGAGCTTCTTCAGCTCCGCGAGCTCCTCGGTCGTCGCACCCGGCCGTCGGCCCTGGTCGACCTCGGCACGGCGCACCCACAGGCGCACCGTCTCAGCCTTCGGTCCCAGCTTCTCGGCGACCGAGCAGATCGCCTCCCACTGCGACCCGTACTCGTGCTGGTGATCCAGCACCATCCGCACCGCGCGTTCACGCAGCTCATCGGGGTACTTCCCTCGGTTGGGCATTGCTCCATCCTTCTCAAAGGTTGGAGCCTCCACCAGACCCGGGGCGCTTCATTTCGACTCGCTGCGCTCGCTCAAGGATCACCACAACCGATGGTTGAGCGCAGTGGAGCGCAAGCGGAACGAAGTCGAAACCACCGCGCGACGACCGACTCCTGAAACGGAACCGTCACGGGGCTACCGTCGCCGCCCATGCCCCTCGATCCTCGTGTCCGTCGCATCGTCAACTTCATCAACCGTCTCGACCGAGGCAGAGGGATCCACTTCGTCGATCAGCGCAGGATCAGCGCGAACGTCGCAAGTCGGCTCGGCGGGCTCGTCATGCCCGCCGGGCCGAAGCCCGCCAGCACGACGGACGTGGCCGTGCGTGTCGACGGTGGCCGGATACGGGTGCGGATCCACCGCCCCCACGGACCGGGACCGCACCCGCTGCACGTGTTCATCCACGGCGGAGGCTGGGCGATCGGAACGCTGGACGAACGGGACCCTCGCTGCCGGCAGATCGTGGCGGGCGCCGACTGCGTGGTGGCGTCGATCGAGTACCGGTTGGCCCCGGAGAACGCGTATCCGACGCCCGTCGAGGACTGCTATGCGGCCCTGCTCTGGCTCGTGGAGCACGCGGACGAGCACGGGATCGACCCGTCGAGGATCTCCGTCGGAGGCGAGTCCGCCGGCGGGAACCTTTCGGCGGTGCTCTGCCTGTTGGCGCGCGACCGCTCAGGACCGAGAATCTGTCACCAGTGGCTCGACGTCCCTGCCGTCGATCTCACCAAGTCGCAGCCGTCGTTCCGTGAGGTCCCCGACGGGTACCTGTTGGATGCCGCTGTGATCGACGCCTATCTGGACGCGTACCTGCTGAACCCAGACCAGGCGAAGGACCCGTACGCGTCGCCGCTGTTCGCGGACTCGCACGCGGACCTACCACCGGCGTGGATCATGAGCTGCGAGTACGACAAGCTCCGCGATGACGGGGCCGCCTACGCAACAGCCCTCCGCGAGGCCGGGGTGCAGGTGCACCATGAAGTGCTCCCGGGCCACGTCCACCCGAGCTTCGCGTTCACCCGAATGGTACCCAGCGCTGCCGACTACGAGAAGCGAGCGATAGCCGCGCTGCGAAAGGCCCTCCACCCCTGAGCGAATCGCCCCCGACCGAAATGGCGTAGTTCTCCGTCGTTATGCGACTGGGATCTACGCCATTTCGTTAGGGGGCGAGCGACCGACGCCGCGCCTTTCGACTTCGCTCCGCTCCGCTCAAGGAGCGGGAGCGTGAGCACGCCTTTCGACTCCGCTTTGCTCCGCTCAAGGAGCGGGTCGAGGGGTGTTCACCGATGGTTGAGCGGAGTGAGCGAAGCGAACGCAGTCGAAACCCTGGTCGATGAGGCCGGAACCTGCCCAGGACGACGAGTGGGTTCCCGTGTGGATCGGTAGTTCGCTCAGGCTCGGAGGGTTGCCTGGTGGGCTTGCTCCACTGCCTCGATGAGCGCGGTGCGGACCGTTGCGACTTCGGCGTCGGTGAGGGTGTGGTCGACCGACTGGAGGCGTACCGCGTAGGCGAGACTCCGCGAACCGTCGGGTACCGGCTCGCCCCGGTAGGTGTCGAAGAGCTGGACCGACCAGACCAGTTCATCGACCGAGGCGAGCGTCCGTTCGACGTCGAGTGCCGACACGTCGTCGGGCACGGTGAAGGCCAGGTCGATGTCGCTGGAGGGGAACTTGGAGATCTGGCGGTAGGCATCGGATCGCTTCGGTGCACCGAGCAACGACCCCAGGTCGACCTCCAGGTACGCGACACGCTCACCGATGTCGTGGCGGCCGAGGACCGTCGGATCGATCTCGCCGACGAAACCGAACGCGGAGCCGTCGACGAGAACCCGGCCGGAGCGGGTCGGGTGCAGACCCGGGACCTCCTCGTTGGTCACGGAGGGGTTCGCCAGGCGGAGTTGCTCGGCGATCACCTGCCAGACCTCGACGGCCGCAGGTGCCTCACGTCCCGCGAGAACGACAGCGAGGTGTTCCCGCTCGTCGGGGAGGGTCTGTCCGACAGGAGGCAGGAACACGTGGCCGATCTCCCACAGCCCGACCCCGAACTGGCGACGGGAGTGGTTGTGTGCGACGGCGGACACGAGCCCGGGCAGAAGTGCGGTGCGAAGGACCGACTCCTCCGCCACCAGCGGGTTGACGAGCTCGATCCCGTTCGGGTCGAGGCCCGTGGCGGCGAGTTGCCCGGGAGCGAGGAACGGCAGCGGCTGCACCTCGGCGAGTCCGAGTCCGCAGAGCAGGCGCCTCATCGCCCGGCGTGCCTTCTGCTCGTCGGAGAGCCGGCCGGTCCGGGCCGAGGTCAGGTCCTGGTCGGGGATGTTGCGGTAGCCGTGATGGCGGGCGATCTCCTCGACGATGTCGATCTCGGTGGCGGAGTCGAATCGCCAGGTCGGCACGGTCACGTCGAGGTCGTCGCCGGCCGGAGTCGAAGTGAAGCCGATCGGATCCAGCAACGCCGCGATCTCGGCGGACGACAGTCCCGTTCCGAGCAGCGCCTCCACCCGTGCCGTGCGGACCCTGACGGGCGGCCTGACCGGCAGGGTGCCGCGAACGTCGACCTGCACCGGGGCGGTCGTCGTCCCGCAGATCTCGGTCGCGAGTTGGCAGAACCGGTCCGCCGCCAACTCGATCACTCCGGGATCGGTGCCCTTCTCGAAGCGGCTGGAGGCCTCGGAACGGAGGCCGATCCGCCGCGACGTGCGGTTGATCCCGGTCGGTTCGAACCAGGCCATCTCGAGCAGGACGTCGGTCGTGGTGTCGTCGATCTCGCCGTCGGCGCCGCCCATGATCCCGGCGATGCCCATCGGCCTGTCGTCGCCGTCGACGATGAGCAGGTCGTCCGAGGTGAGGGTCCTCTCGACATCGTCGAGTGTCGTGGTCGTCTCGCCGTCTCGTGCCCGACGGACGCCCAGCGTCGCACGTCCCACTTTCGCGAGGTCGTAGGGGTGGTTCGGTTGCCCGAGTTCCAACATGACGTAGTTGGAGATGTCGACCATCGCGTTGATGGGACGCATGCCGAGGTGGGTGAGGCGGTTCTGCATCCACTGCGGCGAGGTCGCCTTCGGGTCCATGCCACGCAGCACGCGGGACACGAACCGGCCACACGCGGCGGGGTCAGCGATGTCCACTGAGAACGAGATCGAATCGACCTCTGCGGTGCCACGCCCGCCTTCGCCTCCGTCCGACCAGCCGAGCGCCTCGGACGGGTTGTCCACGACCTTGGGCGGGGTCGGCAGGTGGAAGCCCACACCGACCTTGGCCGCCAGGTCCCGCGCGAGACCGGCGACCGACATCGCGTCGGGTCGGTTCGGGTTGACCTCCAGTTCCCACAACACGTCGGGGATGATCCCGAGCGCCTCGGTGATCGGCGTGCCGACCGCCAGGGTCGGTTCGAGGATCTTGATGCCGCCGTGGTCGTCGCCGAGGCCCAGCTCTCGTGCCGAGCAGAGCATCCCGTTGGACCACTCCCCCCTCATCTTGCGACGTTCGATCTTCATGCCGCCGGGCATCGTGGTGCCGAGGGTGGCGAGCGGGACCAGGTCACCGACGGCCATGTTGAAGGCGCCGCAGCAGATCTGGAG
>JAGQSN010000163.1 GCA_020439555.1 Acidimicrobiales bacterium
TGTCGATGTGGCGGTAGCCGATCTCGACCGCGGCCCGCACCGCAGCGGGAGCGTCCGCGTCGTCGATGAACCAGGTGCCGAGGCCGAGCTTGGGGATCTCGAGGCCGTTGGCGATGGTGTAGGTGTCCTGGAGGATCATGGTTCGGCTCCTTGCCGCTGGGGATCTGACGTCGAAGGTCACTACCCATCCAAGCGGCATCTCTCCCGGTCACCCAGGCCCAGTCGAGAGGGGTACTGACAGGGTGCCCCTACCGGCACGGAACGCTCCTAGCGTGGGGCGCCATGGCAGCGGACGGCAACGAGATCGGCGAGTTCCTCCGCACCCGTCGAGACCGCATCCAACCCGACGACGCCGGCCTCCCCGCCTACGGCGACCGCCGCCGCGTCCCCGGACTCCGCCGCGAAGAGGTCGCCCTGCTCGCCGGGGTCAGCGTCGAGTACTACACCCGCATCGAACGAGGCCGCGCCGGCGCGGTGTCCGACGACATCATCGAGGGCATCGCACAAGCGCTCCAGCTCGACGATGCCGAACGAGCCCACCTCGTCGACCTCCTACGCACCGGCGCCAGCCGCCCCACCCGACGACGCACGTCCCAACCGCGGGTCCGGCCCGAGGTCCAGCGCGTCCTCGACGCCATGACCGGCGCGCCCGCCATCGTGCGCAACGGCCGCCTCGACATCCTCGCCACCAACCAGCTCGGCCGCGCCCTCTACGCCCCCGCCTACGAGGATCTCGGCGAGGGCGACGCCCCGAACCTGGCCCGCTTCCAGTTTCTGTCGGGCCGATCGGAGGCCTTCTACCCGAACTGGGATCGCGCCGCCCACGACTGCGTCTCGCTGCTGCGCGCCGAAGCCGGCCGCGACCCCTACGACCGTGCTCTCACCGACCTCATCGGCGAGCTCTCCACCCGCAGCGACGAGTTCCGCGTCCGCTGGGCCCGCCACAACGTCAGCGACCACCGCACCGGCCAGAAGGTCGCGCACCACCCCGTCGTCGGCGACCTCACCCTCTCCTACGAGACCCTTGAGCTCCCCGGCGACCCCGGCCAGACCATGCTCGTCTACACCGCCGAACCCGACTCGCCCTCTGCTGAGGCGCTCCGCCTGCTCGCCAGCTGGACCGCCCCACAGACCCCCGGTGAGCGCGAGGCCGACGTGCAGGCTCTGTGACACCCCGCGGACGATCGGACAACGGCAACGTCGTCGCACCTCCAGATGGGCCACGCCGCGCGTGTCCCGGTCAGATCATCGTTTCGCCGCCCTGATCGCCACCGCCAGCGGGTAGACGTCTACCGGCCGACCGCCACGAAGCCTCTGGTCATCCTCGGGTCAGCAGACATGCGTCGTGTCAGCTGAGGATCTCTTCGATGAGGAGCTCCTCAAACAGCGGTCTCCGGTGCTGCGCGAACGTCGCAGAGAGTTCGGGGTCCCACGGGGTGGTGGGGACGGCGCCGAGGTCGCGGGCTGGTCCGGCGCTGTCCAGGTGCGTGAGATAGCTCGCCGCGGTCATCCGCCAGGGCCGGTAGCCCACCTCGGCGAAATTGGCGATGATGCCGAGCCCCGCCTCGTCGAAGTCTGCGTGCGTGTCGATGTTGGCGCCGGCGATCGCGAGCTGCTCGACGAGCAGGGTGGTGGCGACGGTCGGTCGGCCCGAGCAGCAGACGAGGGCGCCGTCGTAGCTGTTGGCTGCGGCGACGGCGAGCACCGAGGGGTTCTCTACGACGAGCACCCGGGTGGGAGCGTTGGTCAGGGGCCAGCGCCGAAGCATGGACAGCGTCCAGACTGCGGGTTCGTCGCGGGCGGCGATGGCGGCCACGGATCCGGCGAGGGGATGACCGGCGCCGGGGTGAAGGTTCCAGGTCGTCACCGAGGATGAGAGCTCGTCGGCGACGATGCCGCTGGTTGCGACCGCGTCGCGCCAGGCGTGCGCGCTTGTCGGTGCCGGGAGACCCGCAGCCGCAGCGCAGCACGAAGCGAGGATGTCTCCCAGGCGGGTGCCGTAGTCGAAGGCGTGAGCGTCGAGGAGGGTCTTGGCCGCCACGACGGGCAATGGCTGGGGCCTGTCTCGGGGTTCGGCGACGACGGCAAGGACACACCTGACGTCGTTGAGACGCCTGTCCACTGGACCGGTCAACGACGACACCGTCACGCGTGCCCAGGCCTGGACAGAGGGTCCGAGCGGCTCGGCCGCCGCTGCGGCGTCATCGGATGCGACGGCGACAGCGTCGCGACGGGTCTGTCGTTCCGCGGCTCGGTTGCCTATAGGACCACTGATGTTCTCGAGCGCGCGGCGAAGCCCATCGGTGTCGGTGTCGAGCCTGCGAGTGAGGTCGGCGACCTTGACTCGGGCAGGGCTCGGTGGGACCCGAGTGGCGCCGAGGAGACCAGCGAGCGCTTCTCGACCGGCGTGGTCGAGTTGGACCTGTACCGACACGACGGCGCGGTCGGATGCACCCATGCGGCGAGTCAGCTCGGCGACCAGCGGCGCTAGCTCGGGCCTGGACAGCGCGGCGGCGGCCTTTTCGTTCATGGCTCGATGCTGGGAGGTTCCGGGATCGTCTCGGTGCCGTTCCACACGAGCCGGGTTGCGAACGACGCGTCGCCGTCCTTGGCAATCACGGCAATGGCGATCCCGTCGATGGTGTCGTAGTCGCACATGTCCTTGTCGGAGGTGAGGACGCAGTCCAGGTCGAGGTCGGTGAGCAGCCGGAGGATCTGGCGCTTGTTGGGTCGGTCGTTCTTGGGGAACACCTCGTCGAGGAGCAGCAGCCGCGGGCATGCTGGTGCGTCTCCGTCGCTGTCGCGGGGCATGTAGTGCGATGCGATCGCGGCGAACAGCGGCAGGGAGAGCACGAGGGATTTCTCACCGGCGGAGAGGGACACGTTGCGGGAGCCGAATGCGACGGGTCGGTCACCGAAGCGGTCGTGGCGCACCATGAGCCGGAAACGGTGCCAGCGCCGGTAGTCGAACAGCTGCTCGAGGGCGTCCTTCCAGGAGCCTGCGGCACGGTCGTCGCTGCGGACGAGGTCAATGCGGCGAGCGAGGAACTCGAACAAGGTGGACCGTTCGGTATCGGTGTGGTGGTCCTGGAGCAGCAGGTTCTTGATCTTGGTGAGGGTGTCTTGATCGTCAACCTGGTCGGAGACTTCCCAGCGCAGCGACACGGCAACGCCGCCGGATGCCGTGCGGATCGTGGCCAGAAGGTCGTTCATGCCATCGACGAGACCTTGGGCCGCGCGCAGGCGAGAGGCGAGGTGGGCCCGCAGCGAACCGGTCAGCGTCTGCTCGAAGAGCTCGGTCTCCTTGGCTTCGAGTTCGCGTCGGGCGCGATCTAAGTCGTTGGCGAAGCGCTGGGCGAGCTCCGAGATGGTCATGTCCACGCCTTCGACGGTCGCGAATGCTCGCGATACCGGAAGCTGTTCGCCGGTCCCTTCGATCTGGGTGAGGCCGATCTCGGCCTGGGCGGCCAGCTCGGTCTGGGCCTTGTGCCGTTCGTCGTCAAGTTGGAGCAGCTGACTGGCCAGACGGTTCGCGTCGGGTTCCTCGGGGACGGCGCGGTTGACGAGACGTGCGGCGCGCAGGATCGAGGAGACGTTGGTGAGCGTTTCGTCGCCGAGATCGATGCGACCGTCGGAGGGAAGGCCGTTGTCGGCGAGGGCTCGGAACGCGGCGCCGGCCGCGTCGCGTGCGGTCTCGGCTTCGGCGGCTTCGCGTTCGCTCGTCTTGAGCGCCTCCTCTGCGATGCCGTGGGCCTTGCTCAGGCGCTCAAGTTCGTCTTGGAGCTCCTGGCGTTCCGTGGTCAGCGTGTTGAGCTGCTTGGTGACCTTGTCCAGGGCGGCTTCGGCTTCCTTGGCGCCGGCACCGACGGACCGATGGAGTTGGTCGTACGCTGCGGTGTCCTCGCGGGCGTTGCCGGCAGCCTCGATCGAGACGGCGGCTTGGGCGTCGGCTTCCCTCCGTCGCTCGGCGGCGACGGCCGCGGAGCGCTTCGCGGCCCGTTCGGCACCGGCGACGGCAACCACTTGAGCGGCGAGGTTGCCAGCCGTCCGATGGATTGTCCTCAGGTTGGCGGCCAGTCGGTTCAGCTCTCGTTCTTCGGTCGACAGTCCGTACTGTGACGAGGCCCGATTCAACGCCACGATCGCCTGACGGACACCGTCCTCCGCGGCTTGGTAGGCCTCTAGGGCCTTGTCGGCCGCGCCTTGCGCGATGTCGACGCGATCCGAGGCGCGGTCGAGGGCCTGGCGGGCGTCGCGAACCTGCTTCCCCGATGGTGCGGCGCTGCGTTCGGCATCTGCGAGCTTCACTCGTCCTTCCAGGGTCCGCCTCTGTTCGTCGAGCTCGGCGAGCTGACCGACGAGGTCGTCGATCGCGGCGTTGAGGTCGGCGATGAGGGCCTGGCGGGCTCGTTCACGGGCGGCGGCGCCGATGTAGCGGGCGGGTTCGGTTGCCGCGGTGCCGGCGACGGGCCCGTAGGCAAAGGTGCCGTTTTCGGTGACCGCCAGAACCGGGGTGGCGGTGTCGGTGAGCGAGACGGCGCGCAGCACGTCGGTCACACGGTCGGGGGCGATGCCGGCGGCGACGGCCGCTTCGGTGTCGACCCGCAGGACATCAGTGAGGTTCGGTCCGTCCATCGGCTCGGTGGTCCGGGCGGTTGTGTCGCCGACGGCCGGGGTCTCGTCAGCGGCGGCCACGAACAGGTCGAGGACGCCGGCGGCGTGGAGCGCGGCTTCGAGTCCGGCGAGGTCAACGTCGGGATCTACGACGTCGACGACAGCCCATAGGGGCGCGCCGGCACGCGCGGAGTCGCGTGGCTGGCGCCATGGTGGGACAGAGGGCTGCAGTACGGCGCCGCCACGTTCGAGACCGTCGCGCTCGGTCTCGAGTTCGGTCTTGGTGGCCACGAGGCCTCGTCGCCGGCCGTCGAGCGCGTCGATCTCACGTCCAAGAGTGCGAGCGGTGTGTTCTCCTGCGTTCGCGGCGAGGTCCCGGAACCCGTCGAGGTCGACTACCGCGGTGACCTCGGCGAGTTCGACGGGTTCGACAACGAGTTCGGTCAGGCCGTCTCGCCAGGTGCGGACCTCGTCGGCCCAGGCGTCGTTGGCCTTGGTGGCTGTGGTCGAGGCGGCTCGCTGGGCCTGCTGCGCGTCGGTCAGCGCGCGGGCAGCGTCATTGCGGGCGTTGTCGGCGTAGGTGCGG
>JAGQSN010000164.1 GCA_020439555.1 Acidimicrobiales bacterium
TGCTCTCTACAATCTCTTCGAGATCGCGCTTGGACCGCGCGAGCCCTTTGATCTTTGTGCCGTAGTCCATATTGTCTAAAATCTATTTCGAAAACGGGTTCGGCTTCTGGAACACCATCCCGATCCTGCGGCGCACCTCGACGGGTTCGACCTTCGGGCCGTAGACGTCGATGCCGTGGTAGCGCAGGTCCCCCTCCACGCGGGCGCCGGGGATCACGTCGTTCATGCGGTTGAAGCAGCGCAGGACGGTCGACTTCCCGCAGCCGGACGGACCGATGAACGCGGCGATCTCGTTGCGTCGAATGTCGAGGTTGACCTCTCGTACGGCCCTGTAGTCGCCGTAGTACACGGACAGGTCCTCCACCTCGAACACGGACCGACCAGGTGACGGCCGATCAGGCGCAGCCGCGCCGGCCTGCTCGGGACTGCCGACGGTCGGAGTGGACAGGCGCGGCGGAGTCGTCGACGCAGACGACTGCTTCGGGGCAGGAGGGGTCAAGGTTGCGTTCGGAGGGTTCACGGTGCGGTCCTCTCGGGGGGTCATGGTCAGCGCGTCGTGGAGAATCGGGCGGAGATGATGCGGGCGACGATCGTGCAGGCGAACACGAGGAGGATCAGCGTGAACGCAGCGCCGTAGGCCCGGAGCTGCGCCCCCTCGTAGGGCTGCGATGCGTTGCGGAAGATCTGGGCGGCGAGGGTCGTGTTGTTCCCCTCGAACAGGCTCCAGTTCGTGTCGAACGTGAGACCGGTGACCAACAGGATCGGGGCGGTCTCGCCCGCCGCGCGTGCGACGGCGAGCATCGCCCCGGAGGTGATCCCCGGAAGTGCGGCGGGCAGTACGACGGTGAGGGTCGTGCGCCACCTGCGTGCCCCCAGTGCGAGGCTCGCCAGGCGGAGCTCGTCGGGAACGAGGCGCAGCATCTCCTCGGTCGTGCGGATGACGATCGGCAGCATCAGGCACGCGAGGGCCAGCGAACCGGCGAAGCCTGTCTGCTCCCGGAACCGCAGCACCCACACGACGTATACGAAGACGCCCATGACCACAGACGGGACCCCGGTCATCACGTCGGCCATGAACCGGATCGTGCGGGCGAGACGGTTCTGCTTGCCGTACTCGTTCAGGTAGATCGCTCCGAGCACTCCTAGCGGGATCGCCATCGCCGACGCGGCCGCAGTGATGATCACCGTTCCGACGACCGCCGGCCCCATGCCGGGGCCCACCCGACGATACGAATTCGGGATCGCCTCGGTGAGGAAGGCCATGTCGACGACCTGACCACCCTTCAGGAACACGTACCCGATGATCATCACGAGGGGCACCGCCGCGACGGCGAAGGACAGCACCATCGCTGCGGTGGCCGCGTGATCCGCGATGCGACGGGCCGGGGAGAGATTCGCCTCGAGCGAAACCTCGACGTCGTGGCCGGCGTCGGTAGGCATGTCCACGACGGTCACCTCAGGCTCCTCTCATCCGTCGTTCCGCCCTGGCGACGATCGCCCGGGCACCGCTGTTGACGGCGATGGTCGCGGCGAACAGGACGACGCCGAGTCCGATCAGGGCGGCGCGGTGCTGACCCGACGACTCGCCCCACTCGAGGGCGATGGTCGAGGGCATCGCGGCACCGGACTCGAACAGCTCAGTGGTGATCTGGAACGACGACCCGATCGTCAGGGCGACGGCGATCGTCTCACCCATCGCCCGGCCGAGGCCGAGCATCGTCGCCCCCACCATGCCGCCGAAGCTGTGCGGCAGGACGGCGCCGCGGATCATCTCCCAGCGGGTCGCCCCCAGGGCCAGCGCCGCGTCCTTCTCACCACGGGGAACCGTGGCCAGGACCTCACGGGTGACGGAAGTGATGATCGGGGTGATCATGAGGGCGAGGATCAGGCCGGCCGTGAGGAAGCTGCGGCCACTCCCTCCGCCGCCGCCGAACAGCGATCCGAGGAGCGGCCAGTCTCCGACCACGTTCGAGATCGAGTGGAAGAGCGGAGTGACCGAGGGTGCCACGAACAGCACGCCCCACAACCCGTAGACGACCGAGGGGACGGCCGCTAGCAGGTCGACGACGAGCGTGATGGCCGACCGCATCCGCCTCGGTGCGACTTCCGTGGTGAACAAGGCGATGCCGATGCTGACCGGCACCGAGGCCAGCAGGGCGATGGCCGAGACCACGAAAGTCCCGTAGACCATCGACAAGGCGCCGAAGACGTCCTGGCTCGGGGCCCAGCGGTCGACCGTCAGGAAACCGAACCCCTGCTCGGCGAAGGCGGGCCAGGCCTTGGAGATCGTTGCCCAGGCGATCAGCCCGAGGATGGCGAGGATCGCGACGCCCGCACCGAGCGCCGCGCCGCTGAACGCGCGGTCCGCGACTGCACCCTTGTCACTGCTGGTCAGGTCGGAAGGGGCTTCGGGAGGAAGTGCGGTCGCGGTCATCGGGGGTCGATCTGGATCTGGTCGAGGGCGGAGAGTGCGGCGGTGCGGAAGCGTTCGGGGAGTGGGGCGAAGCCGAGATCGGCCGCGTAGGTGTCAGCGGCTTCGGTGACGAGCCACCGCACGAACGTGACGACGGCACGTCCGGTCGTGGCGTCGTCGTAGGAGGAGCGGACGAGCAGGTAGGTCGGTGCCGTGATCGGGTAAGCGTCCGCTCCGGGAGCGTCGAGCGGGTCGTAGGTGAGCTCTTCGGTGAGTTCGGAGCTGTCGATCGCGGCCTGCGTGGCGGCGATGGACGGGGCGACGAAACGACCCGCACGGTTGCGGATCGCGGCCATCGTGAGGCCGAGTTGGGCGGCGTTGCCGTAGTCGACGTATCCGATCGCCCCTGCGGTGTCGATGACGATCTGGGCGACACCGGAGTTCTGCTGGCCCCCCTGCGTGTGCGACGGCCACTCCACGGTGTCGTCGCCCCCGAGGCGCCAGTTGTCCGCCGCTCGGTCGAGGTAGCGGGTGAAGTTCTTCGTGGTTCCCGAGCCGTCGGCCCGACGTGCGACCACGATCTCCCGATCGGGAAGTTCCTGTCCGGGGTTGCTCGCCGTGATTGCCGGGTCGTTCCAGCGGCCGATGTCACCCTGGAAGATGCCGGCCAGTGCCTCGGGGGTGAGCCTGAGGTCGGTCACGCCGGGCAGGTTTACGACGACGGCTATCGACGCTGCGACCGTGGGTATGTACCGGAAGGTCCCGGCTGCGATCGGATCGTCCTCTCCGACGAGGCTGTCGGTGCCGGCGAAATCGCTGAGCCCCTGACCGAACGCTTCCCGACCGGCGGCGGAGCCGACCGCTTCGTAGGTCACCGACAGCTTGGTGGCGACCTGGCGGAGTCCGGCGACGGCCTCCTGGTAGAAGGCATCCGGGAAGCTCGCCCCGGCGCCCTTGATTCGTCCGGGAACCTGCTTGGCCAGTTCGGTCATCGGACCGCTCGGAACAGCAATCGGATCACTCGCCTTCGCCCGGCTGTTGCCGCAGCCGCTCCCGAGAAGGGCCCCGCTCACCATCACGGTCACCACGGCCAGGAATCGGACCAGGCGCATCGACTGCACGAATGCAAGGTACGGATGCCTGGTTGACGCCCGGGAGAATCCAGGTGAACGGAAGGTGAACGGGGCTCCAACATCGGACGACGGTCCTGGGCCTCAGCCGACCTTCACGGCGTCGAGAGCGGCGATCGCCTTGGTCCGGAAGCTCTCCGGCAGGGGGGCGTAACCGAGATCGGCGGCGTAGGAGTCGGCGCCGTCGGTGATGAGCCACTTCACGAACTCGACGACCGCACGGCCGACCTTCTCATCCTCGTAGGTGTTGTGCACGAGGATGTAGGTCGGAGCAGTGATCGGGTAGGCGTTCTCACCGGGACCGTTCAGTGGGCTGTAGGTGAGGTCGGCTGCGAGTTCGGCACCTTCGAGCGCCGCCTGGGTCCCTTCGATCGACGGGGCGACGAAGTTGCCGTCCTTGTTCTTGATGCTCGCCATGCTCAGGCCGAGTTCCTTGGCGTTGCCGAAGTCGACGTATCCGATCCCACCCTCGGTGTCGGTGACGATCTGGGCGACGCCCGGGTTCTGCTGACCGCCCTGGGTGTCGGCCGGCCACTCGACGGTGTCGTCGGCACCGAGCGTCCAGTCGTCGGGTGCCGCCGACTCCAGGTACTTGGTGAAGTTCTTGGTCGTGCCCGAGCCGTCGGCGCGGCGGGCGACGGTGATGTCGGTGGACGGGAGCTCGACGCCCTCGTTCAGCGCGACGATCGCCTCGTCGTCCCAGCTGGTGATCTTCCGCTCGAAGATCTTGGCGACGGTCGGCCCGTCGAGCATGAGCTCGTCGACGCCGGGGAGGTTGTAGACGACGGCGATCGAGGCGGCCGTGGTCGGGATGTAGGAGAAGCTGTCCGCGTCGATGCCCTCGTCGTCCTTCACCAGGCTGTCGGATCCGGCGAAGTCGTTGAGG
The DNA here is from genome assembly GCA_020439555.1 of Acidimicrobiales bacterium. GTDB lineage: Bacteria > Actinomycetota > Acidimicrobiia > Acidimicrobiales > Iamiaceae > Aquihabitans. Next base: position 4,430 of record JAGQSN010000164.1, read on the forward strand.
TCCTGGGCGAA
>JAGQSN010000165.1 GCA_020439555.1 Acidimicrobiales bacterium
CAGGACCTGGGTGGCGAAGTTCCCGGCGCCGATGAGTCCGACCACGCCCCGCCCGGCGCTCGCAGACCGGGGGGCGGACAGTTCGACCGTCCGCTCACGGCCGGCCGTCGACGTCGCCGCAGCGCCCGGGTAGCTCAGGACGATCCCGAGAGCCGAGGGGTCCCCGACCAACGTCTCATAGGCCTCTGGCGCCTCGGAGAAGTCGTAGGTGTGGGTCACCAGGGAACCGGGATCGACCCGTCCGGACGCGACCAGGTCGAGGACCGCCTCCATGTTCCGCGCGGCGGTCCAGCGGACGTGGCCGAACGGGTAGTCCTGTCCTGCCTCGTAGTCCGCGTCATAACGCCCGGGGCCGTACGCGGCCGAGACCTGGAACGACAGTTCCTTCTCGTAGAAGTCGGCCCGGTCGAGTTCGAGGCCCGTGACCCCCACGAGCACGATCCGCCCACGCTTGCGACACATCTGGGCGGCCTGGTGCACCGGATCGTTGGAGGTCGTCGACGCACAGATCAGCACCCCGTCGACCCCGCGGCCCCGGCTGTGCGCGGCAGCGGCGCCGAGCACGTCGTCACCCGATCCGACCGTCGACGCGCCATAGGACTCGGCGCGCTTGCGCCGCTCCGGGTTCGGGTCGACGCCGAGGACCGGACACCCCTGGGCGAGGAGGATCTGCACGGTCAGAAGTCCGACGAGACCGAGACCGATAACGACGAACCGCTCACCGACCGCCGGTGCGGCCAACCTGACCCCCTGGAGGCCGATGCTCCCGATCGTCGCGAACGCGGCATCCTCGGGAGCGACCCCCTCGGGGGCACGGGCGGCGAGCGTCCACGGGACGACGGTGACCTCGGCGTGGGGGGCTGCGGCGGCGATCAGGTCACCGACCTCGAATCCTTCGACCTCCGAGCCGACCTCGATCACCGTCCCGGCGCACGAGTACCCGAGCGGGATCGGTTGGGCGAGCTTCGAGCGGATCGCGTCGACCGTGGTCGCGATGCCGTCCGTGCGGGCCTTGTCGATCACCTCTGCAACCCGCTGTGGTTGGCTCCGGACCTTGCCGACCAGGGAGGCCCGGCCGAAGTCGACCAGCATCCGTTCGGTGCCGGCGGAGACGACCGAAGCCCGGTTCGCGATGACAATGCCGTGGCGGCCCGCCGAGGGAGCCGGTGCGTCGACCAGACGCGTGTCCCCGCTTCCCAGATCCTGCAGTACCACCTTCGGCATGGGTGCTCCCCCGGTCGACGGACAGACGGCGAACGCTAGTGGCGCCGCGGACGCTCCACCGACGCGCCGCCGGTGATCACCCGTGGTTGGTGACGATGTGTTCGATGACCGCGGTGGTCGACACCGAGGGTGTTCTCGGGAGGTACACGACCTCGCACACATCCCGGAACTCGTCGAACCGCCCCTCCCAGTCGTCGCCCATCACGAGCACGTCGGCACCGTGTCCGACGATGTAGTCACGCTTGAGTTCGAGGCTCTCCTCGACGAAAACCTCGTCGACCATCTCGAGGGCGGAGATCAACTCGATCCGCTCCGCCTGCGAGAAGACGGGAGGCCTGCCCTTCTTGCTGATGTTCAAGGCGTCCGAGGAGACCCCCACGACGAGGCGGTCCCCGTAGGCGCTGGCACGCCTCAGGATCCGGAGGTGACCTACGTGGAGGACGTCGAAGGTCCCGAAGGTGATGACGGTGCGACTCAATGGCCCTCCTTGCAAGGTTGGGCGCAGGCTAGACGGCGAGTTCACTGTGCGCGGTCGCCACGAACGCTCACCGAAGGGGATGTAGCGTGATCGACCCGATGGCCATCGAGTCGGTCGCGCCGCATGGGCAACGATCCCGGAGAGAACGACGAACCGAATGAAGCGACCGGCAACGAACCCGATCCACCTCGCGGTCGACAAGATCGATCACGTCGTGCCGGCCGGCAGGCAGGTCGTCATCCGTACGTTTCCGGACTTCGACGACCAGAGCCGCGAGGTCGGTGCCGCTCTGGCGGCGAGGGGAATCCCGATCACGCTCCTGGTGGACGACCTCCGAAGCCCCTCCCCGCCCCTGGACTTCCCTTGCCGGATCGTCCGCTCGACGAGCATCGCCGCGGCCTGGGCCTTCTGGCGTGCGGCGGTGGTCGTCCACACCCACGGCGTGTACGGCAGCATCGCCGGCTCGCGCGGGAAGCGCTTCGTCAACCTCTGGCACGGCATGCCCGTGAAGCGCCTCCCCGACGACACCGACCTGGGGCACAACCAGACCGACGTGACCTTCGCGACCTCCCGCCTTCATGCGGCCAACCTCGCAGCCACGTGGCAACTGGACGAAGAGCAGGTCCACGTCGTGGGTCTGCCGAGGAACGACGCACTGGTCCGATCGCAGGAGCCGGGGCGTACGGGCACCGAGGTCGAGGCACCGCTCGCCCTTTGGTTGCCGACGTTCCGGTCCCGACCACACCGGCCCGACGAACTCGACGGGACCGACATCGGCACCGTCACCCAGTTCGAGGGAGCCGACCTCGACCGCGTGGACGAACTGGCCGGCCGTAGTGGGTTCCACATCCTCATCAAGCCCCACCCTGCTGCGGCCCCGCCCCGGGCGATGCACCTCGATCATGTGACGGTATGGGGCAACGAGGAGCTCCGCTCCAACGGGTGGACCCTCTACAGGCTCTTGGCCCGCGCCGACCTGCTGATCACCGACGTTTCGTCGGTCTGGATCGACTATCTCGCCCTCGATCGACCGATCCTGTTCGCGATGTCGGACCGGGACGAGTACCTGGCGGGTCGCGGTAGCTACTTCGACGACCTCGACGACCTCGTTCCGGGAACGATCTGCGAGGACTTCGAGCAACTCGACGCCGCCCTCATGGCCCACAAGGGCGGCGCCGACCCCTGGGCCGAGGAACGTCGACGAGCCCGCCGGATGCATCACAGCGTCGAGCCCGGTTCGGCAGCGGCTCACGTCGCCGACATCGTGGTGCGTTTCCTCGACCACCCGCCCCGTCGAGCGCAACGATCGAAATGAGCACGGATTCACCCAAGGGTCGACTTCCACGCCTGTCCGCCGGCGTGTTGGACCAACTGCTGTCGAGCGGTTCGAACTTCCTGGGGATGATCGCGGCGGCACGGATGCTGTCGAAGGACGAGTTCGGTGCCTACGCGCTGGCGATCGCCACGTACATGGTCGCACTGGGGTTCTGCCGTTCGCTGTGCGCCGAGGCGCTGCTCGTGAGAATCGGCTCCGGCGACCACGACAATCGAGACCGAGCGAGTCGCGCCGCGACCGACGCCCTGCTGCTCGGAGCCATCGCGGCGCCGTTCCTCCTCGGGGTGGCAGCGCTGGCCGAAGGTCCCACTTCCGGTGCCTTCCTCGCCCTGGGCCTGACCCTGCCCCTGCTCCTGCTGCAGGACAACCTCCGTTACGGAGCGTTCGCCCGATCGACCCCACGCCGGGCGGTCACCTCCGACGCGACCTGGGTGTGCCTCCAACTCGCCTTCTACACCGCCCTTCACCTCCTGGGGCACGCCACAGCGCTCACGATGGTGCTCGCCTGGGCGGGTGCCGGGACGGTGGCCGGACTCTTCCAGCTTCGATTCGACGACGTCGGACTTCGCTTCGGTTCGGCCTTCACCTGGTTGCGGCAGAACATCGACCTCGGCGGTCGCTACGCAGCCGACTACGCGTGTGGAGCAGGTGTCGGACAGATCGCCTCGTACGTGCTCGTGGGGGTGGCCGGCGTGAGCGCGGTCGGGGCTCTGCGCGGTGCCCAGACAGCGTTCGGCCCCGTCAACGTACTGACCGCCGGCGCCTACATCGCCCTCGTACCCGAGGGGAAGCGGATCGCCCAGAACTCGGCGAAGAAACTGACACGGATGTGCGTGATCGTCGCTGTGACGATGTCGTTCGCGTCGGCGGCCATGTACCTGTTCCTCTGGGTCCTCAACGCCGACCAGGGACGTCTGATCCTCGGCGAGAGCTGGGGAGCAGCACGTCAGGTACTGCTCCCGGTCGGGTTGGCCTCGATGGCCGGGAGCGTCTTCGCCGGTGCCAGCACCGGGATCCGGTCTCTCGAGGCGGCGAAGGAGCTGCTCCGCACACGGATCTTCACGACGCCCATCGCGTTGGTCGTGCCGGCCTTCGCGGCCTGGCGTTGGGGCCTCATCGGTGCAGCGTGGGGAATCGCCGCATCGGTCTGGTGGAACAACTTCTGGTGGTGGCGTTCCTACGGTCAGGCAGTTCGACGGTTCACCCGCGAACACGCCGTGGTCGATCGAGTGGAGGCCGTGCAGGACTGACCTGAACGGATTCGAACCGACGTGGCACCGGGTCAGGCGATCGACGTCGGGCAGCCCTCGACCTCGACCGGTTCACCGACGGACGGAGAAGGATCGTTACCGCCTGCGGCGGCGACGACCGCTATCAGCAGCAGGAACAGGTGCGACACTCCGATGAACGGCCCGGAGATCTCCGTCAGGGTGTTCGAGCACATCGCTGCCAGCAACACGGCGCCGAAAATCGCGTAGCTGCCCTTCGAAGGGCGTTGGATCATCAGATACCACGTGTAGACGACCACCCCCGCCGCGACGAGTCCCGCCAGCAGGCCCGCCGTCGCCGCCGACTCCAGCGGCAGGAAGTGCGGTGTGATGGTGTAGGCGTCGATGAACTGCTGCCGGCCGATACCCGTCAGCGGGTTGTCCACCATGACGTCCCAGCCGGTTCCCGCGATGTCGATCCTCGCCTGCTCGTTCACGAAGTTGCCCTGGAAGATCCAGTTCTGGAACGTCGAGATCGGCAGACCTCCGAGCGCCAACACGAGCACGAGGAGAACGACCCCCATCGCTCCCACGGCGAGGGACCGTGGCGTGACGAGGCGGCGCCGTGCCTTCGGTCCGGACCAGACCAGGTAGGCGACTCCCGCGGCCGCGAGCCCGAGGAGGCCGCCCTGGGCACCGTTCACGAGCAACGCAGCGGCACACAACGGCAGGGCGACCGTCGCCAGGTTCCGCCGCATCGTCCCGCGCCGCTCGTGCAGCAGGAAGTAGACGGCGATCAGCCCACCGAAGAGGACCTGCCAGGTGAGCAGCATCGTGTAGGTGGACAGGCCAGGGAAGCGGCCGGCTCCAGGCCCGGGGGGTCGCAGGGTCGGGATCGACATCGACTGCATCAGGCACACCACGGCGCTGACGCTGACTCCCAGCATGAAGCCGAGGAGCACCGTCCTGTGCAGTCGCGGACGAAGTGCCACCGCGCCGCACGAGAACACGGATCCGAGAAGCACTACTCCGAGGGTGATTCCGGGTCTGTCGTCGTGGTACAGCCCCATGGCGGTCCTGATCACCGCCAGGGCCAGCAACCCGCCACACAGGCGCAGAACGCGCTCCCTCGACACTCCGGTCAACGTGCTCGGCGTAATGACCGCCAGCAGTCCGGCGATCACGTAGCGCGGTAGATCGAAGACGGTGTTGGGGATCGACAGCACGTACTCGATCGGCAGCAGGAAACCCCAGAACAGCGCTATCCGTTCCGGCCACCGCCCCGCTGCCACACGGGTTCGCGCGTCGGTCAGCTTCATCCCTCGTGTCTTTGCACGGCTCGCCGGAGCACCTCGGCCAACTCACGGCCGTGGTCCTGCCAGGTCCTGTCCAATCCCCACGGCGTCGGCCTCGACGTGGAAGCCACGTCCCGGAGGCGATCGATCAGTCCGGCCACGTCACCTGGTTCGAAGTAGTGGGCACGGTCACCGGCGACCTCGCGGTGCGCGGGCAGGTCGGTCGCCACCACAGGGCAGCCCCGCGCGCCAGCCTCGGGAAGGGTCAACCCCCACGACTCCATCTCGCTCGTGGAGACGGCGGCGAACGCCTTGTCGTAGAGCCCGGCGACGACACGCCTGTCGGCAACCGGTCCGAGGAAATGGAGCATCGCCGAGTGGTCACCCGCCCGACGTTCGATGTCGGCGCGCCGCGTCGAGGGGATGTCACCAGCGAGGACGACACGCCGAGGCAGGCCCGTCGAGGCGTCCGCCAGTCGCCGCACCAGTTCCCCCAGGTCGTCGAGACGCTTGTGCGGGTAGTCGTTCGCCACGGAGAGAAGGAAGGGCTCAGGACCGACGAGGTCCTCGACCTCCCGCCCGTCGACTGCGTCGGTGACTGCGACGGGGCCGGCGGTCCGAACAGTGACCAGGTCGATCCCACGCAACCGTGGCTCGGAACGGATCTCCTCGGCGAGGACGTTGGACACCGACACGACCGTGTCGGCTCGTCTCATCGACTCGAAGCTCAACCGGACCTTCGAGCGGTAGCCGAGCCCTCGACCGGCCGAGCGCACCCTTCCCGCGCCGACGAAGTTCGGGTTCTGGAGCACCATCACGCTCGGCACCTTGCTGAGGAGCGGGGCGAAGTTCCCGGAACTGAGCAGGACGTCGCACGCCGACCTCGCCGCTCGTAGTGGAAGCACCGACTGCTCCCAAGCGAAACGAGCGGGCACGTTCGGCACCCGGACCTCGTGCACCGCAGTGCGCGGAATCGCAGGAATGGCCCTGAAAGCGTCCGCGTTCCACGGCGAGACGAGAAGTCGGACCTCCATGTCGGGCTGGTCCGCCAGTGACGCCACCTGGTTGACCGCGTAGGTCAGACCGCCGCCGACCTTCGCGTAGAGAACGTTGCAGAGAACCTTCATGCGATCTTCGGACCGACCCGGCGAGCGTTCGCGGTGGTGATGTTCCACTCCATCTCCTCGTCGTCGTCCTCGGCCGCTTCGTCCACGATCGTGCGCTGCAGTTCGGGATCGAACGCGGCTATCAGGAAGAAGGCGAAGATGACGGAGCCTCCGGCGAAGATCCACATCTCGAAGATCCCGTGGACGAGGAGGAACCCGAGCATCGAGCGGAAGATCGTAGGTTGCCCGCGCGAGCGACGGATCGCGAGGGCGACGACCAATCCCAGCGGTATCGCACCGGCGATGCCCACCTGAACGATCGGTGACAGGACCGACGAGGAAAGGAGGTGCGGCTCGTTGCCCAGTCCCAATCCCGTCGCCGGATGCGTAGCGAACTGGTGCCAGCCGTCGGACCAGTAGTCCGCCCGCGAGTTACCCGTCCGTGTGAGGGTCCCGCCGTGGACGCCGCTGTCCATGCCGGTCGCGTCGCCGGCGGAGAAGAAGACCGCGTGGATGACCGGTATCGCAGCCAGGATCGCCACGACCATCACGAGACGGCGAACCCTCCGGCCCATGCCCTCGACCAGGCGCGGTCCCGCGATGAGACCCGCGGCGAAAGCCGAGGAACGAGACGCGGAGCCGATCAGACCGATGATGGTCGCGGGCAGGGAACGTGCAGCACGTGAGGGTCGGGCGCTCATCAGGAACATCGCCGAGAACATGCCGAGCGTGTTGGCGTTGGTCACGAGACCCGACCAGCGACCGTGGATCTTCGCTCCCGCCGGATCGACGAAGACGATCACGATCGATCCGAGCAGGATGAGTCCGCTGACCCCGTGGATCGCAGAACGGATCTCGTCGGGTTCGGCCGCGGCCACCAGCATCCAGACGAATCCGACGCAGAGAATGCCGGCGAACAGCGCGTCACCGGCTGCCGACCTGTCGACGGCCGTACCGATCGTGAAGAAACCGATTCCGTAGAAGGCGAGCGCAGCGGGGAACGCGCCCCGGGCCAGCATCCATGGCCGGGGCCAACGGCCGCGCACGACCACCAGGTATGCGGCCAGCCCCACCGCGAGCACGCGCAGGTCGACCACACCGGGTATCGGGACCAGGTCGGTGTTCAGCATCAACGCCGCGTAGCAGGCGACCGAAGCGTGTACGAGCATCTGCGGTACCTGCGCACCGACCACGACGATGAAGATCCCCCCCGCGAGGACGAGGGCGGTGACGGTCCAGGGTCCGAGCAGGAGCAGGAGATTCAGGGCGTTCGACATCGACGGTCAGTCCACGTGCACCGATCGACGGCATGTGGCGGTTCGACACTCGACGGTGCTGATGGGCGATGGGGCTACGCATTCGGCGCACAGACCGTCGACTACCATCGCCACCACTATGGCAGATGCCTCGTCGAAGCGTTCTGTGCAGGACCTCCGTCAGTTTCTCAAGATCCTGATTCGGAACAAGGCACTGATCGCATTGACCGTCCTGTTCACGGTCGGCGCTTCGGTGGTGTTCTCCCTGACCCAGCCCAAACGGTACGACGCGCAAGCGAACATCCTGATCACGTCGAGCGCAGGTCTCGCCGCGATCACGCAGGGCGTCGGGAGCAGCACATTGCCCGTCGACCGCACCCCAGCGGTCGAGATGCGGATCCTCCAGGGCGCCGCGCTGCAGCAGGAGCTCACGAAGCGCCTGGGCTACCTCCCCGAGGTCAAGATCTCTTCGACCGACCCGAAGACCTCGGCGGTGATCACCGTCAAGGCGTCGGCCGAGACCGCCGACGAGGCGGCTCGGATCGCGAACGACTTCGTGACCACTGCGGTCGCAGTCCGACGCGAGACGACCACCACCGAGCTCAAGGACGCCATGAAGGAGCTCGACGCCCGCTCCAAGCGGTTGTCGACCCAGCTGGCCGAGACGAAGCTTCGCTCCCAGGAGCTGGGCGCTCAGATCGACGCGGAGAAGGACGAGAAGAAGCGTCTCGAGCTCCAGTTCGAGAAGCTCCAACTCGACGATGATCTGGAGCGGGGCACGATCACGACCCAGCTGGCCGAGCTTCGTGCCCAGGGCGACGCCCTCCGGACGGCCCTCGACGACAACACGATCCGTGGGTCCTACACGATCGGCCTCGCGCCGGCCCCGAAGTCGCCTTCGTACCCACGTCCGGTCCTCAACGCGGTGATCGCACTGGCCACCGGTCTCCTCCTGGGCTGTGCGATCGCATTCGGGCGTGATTACTTCAACGACACGATGAGCTCGAAGGAGGAGCTCGACGACGTCACCGGCGGGATCACGGTGCTGGGAATCGTTCCCCAGGTGGCCGAGTGGAAACACCGCGAAGACGCCCTGTTGGAGTCCACCGAGCATCCGAGAGGACCAGCCGCCGAGGCCTACAGGGGCCTGCGGGCGGCCCTGGACTTCGCCGCGTTGGATCACAAGATCTCGTTGATGCAACTCACCAGCTCCAACGCCGGCGAGGGCAAGACCACCACCGCCGCGAACCTCGCGGTCACGATCGCCCGAGCGGACCGTCGGGTCATCCTCGTGGATTGCGATCTGCGTCGACCGAGGCTCCACCAGTTCTTCGGACTGGAGAACGACCGCGGCTTCACCTCCGTGCTCCTCGGAGAGTGCTCGGTGACCGACGCTCTGCAACGCCCGACGAACTCGCCGAACCTCCTGGTGATGACCTCGGGTCCGCCACCCCCGAATCCTTCCGAGTTGCTCAGCACGAAGGCTGCCGAGGAACTGCTGAACGCCCTGACGCAGCCGGCCGACATGGTGATCATCGATTCACCTCCCCTGCTCCCGGTGGCGGACGCGACCGTCCTGGCCCGCTACGTCCACTCGACCGTCCTCGTCGTGACGGCGGGTTCGACGACCAAGCGCACGCTGGAGCGCAGCCTCGAGATCCTCTCCCAGGTCGACGCCCCACTCGAGGGCATCGTCTTCAACGGCCTCGGCGAGCACGAGATGTACGGCAGCGGCTACGGGTACGGCTACATCGAGTGACCCTGGGATTCGACGGTACCTAAACCCGCCGAACGGGTTTCGCGGGTACTCCGAAGGCGACCACGTCCGGAGGCAGGTCACGCGTCACCACGGCACCGGCACCGACCGTCGTTCCGCTCCCGACGCTCACACCCTGGAGGATCGTCGCACCGGTCCCCACCCAGACATCGTCGCCGAGGCGCACATCCCCGGAGACGTTCGCACCCGGCAGGACGGTCACGAAATCGCCGAACACGCAGTCGTGACCGACCGTCGAGCAACGACTCAGGTGCACGTGCCTTCCGAACGTGATGTTCGTCGTGTAGCTCGCCAGCGGGAAGGCGATCAGCCCTTCGCCGACGATGTTCGAGGAACCCGAGACGACGGAAGGGTGTCGCAGCGAGGCCGCACGCAGCCCTGCGGCCTCGGCCCTCGCCACCAGTGCGCGCCGCCCCGCCGCTCCCGCCACGCCCACCACGTAGTGCGCGCCCTCGGCACGAACATCGCCGAAGCCCTCGAGCAGTACGGCACCTCGAGCAGTGATCCGTTCAGGATGCGCCGGGGCGTCGTCCACGAAGCCCACCACCGAGACGTCGGCACCTGCTGTCGCCATGTCCTCCAGGACGTCGAGGACTTCGCGTCCGTGACCGCCCGCGCCTGCGATGACGATCCGCTGCGCTGCTCCGGTCGACGGCATGGCGCCCGAGCCTAGGGGGAACGCCGCGACCTCTTCGGCCTCCTACACTCGGTCGACCGAAGCGTCGTCGGACAACGAGCGAGGATCGACATGCCGGGTTGGAACTACGCCGAGATCTGGGAGG
>JAGQSN010000166.1 GCA_020439555.1 Acidimicrobiales bacterium
ATGCGGTGGTCCTCGTAGGTCTCGACGACAGCCGGAGCAGGTCTGCTGGGCCTGATGGTCCAGCCGTCGTCGTCCACGGTCACGTCGACGCCGCAGCGGTGCAGCTCGGTAGCGACGGCCGTGACCCGATCGATCTCCTTGCGGCGGATGAACCCGATGCCCCCGATCCGAACCTCGGAGGTGGCGAACGGAGCCACGCAGGCGAGCGTCTGCGCCGTGTCGGAGACGTGGGTCAGATCGAACGCTCCCCCAGCCAACGCGCCCTTCACGGCGCGGACCTCGGTTCCGACGGCGTCACGGGTCACCTGCACGCCCATGGCTGCGAGCACGTCGGCGAAGGCTGCGTCCCCCTGTAGAGCTCCGGGTCCGAGGCCCACTACGCGCACCCTTCCGCCGCAGATCGCCGCGGCAGCCAGTGGGTAGGACGCAGCGCTGGCGTCAGGTTCCACCGCGTAGTCGGTTGCCCGGTAGCCGGTCGGGTGGACGACGAACGTCGAGTCGTCGGGGCGGTCCACGCGAGCGCCGAAGGACTCCATCACGGCAATCGTGAGATCCACGTACGGGCGTGACACCAGCACCGTCGTCAACCGGACCGTGAGACCGGAGGGCCGACACGGAGCGGAGAGAAGCAGGCCGGACAGGAACTGGCTCGACGCGTCCCCAGCGAGCTCGATCTCGTCGCTCCCTCCGGTACCTGGCACCAGCCGTGCAGGCAGATGACCCTTCCGAGACTCTTCGTCGACGCTCGTGCCCAAGGTGCGCAGGGCTTCGAAGGTGGCGTCCATCGGCCGGGCCCGCATCTGGGGGTGGGCCGTCACCTCGTACGGACCCGTGCCGAGGGCGAGCAGCGGTGTCAGGAAGCGGGCAGTCGTACCCGATTGCCTCACGTCGAGCGGACCGCCCGCTTCGCTGGGCCGACCCGCGCAGCCGGTCACGGTCAAGGTCGTGCCGAGCGAGGAGATCTCGATACCTACTCCCGACAGGACTCCGACCATCGCGTCCACGTCATCCGCAGCGAGGGCCCCGCTGAGTGTCGAGATACCGTCAGCGAGGGCGGCGCAGATGAGAGCCCGGTTCGTGATCGACTTCGACCCCGGAACGGTCACGTCCGCGTCCAAAGGCCCGTCTACGGGCCGGATCGGTAGCGGATCGGGCAACGACGCGAGATCGGTGAGGTCCAAGTCGGCCACGTCAGTCCAGCGGGGTGACGTTCGGACGGTAGCCACGCTCGATCAACGCTGACCGCAGATCATCGGCCCGGTCCGCCTCGACGAGGAGGATGAGCACGCCGCGGTCACCCTCGCTCGAGTGGGCGACTTCGATGTCGGCGATGCTGATGCCGGCTTCGCTCGCGAGGGTCGCGACCTCCGCGATCACGCCGCCCCGGTCAGGAACCGGAATGCGGATCTCGGCGACGTCCGCCGGCCGGACGACCCGGCTGGGCAGGTTCCGACGCGCGGCCTGCGCTCGCTCCAGGGTTGCGAGCAGGCCGGCCCGGTCACCTCGTGACACCAGGTCGCGAAGGTCCGACAGGTTCTCCGTCAGCCGGTCGATGACCTCGATGATCGCGTCGCTGTTCTCGGCGCAGATGTCGGGCCAGATCGTCGGTGTTCCGGCCGCGATCCTGGTCATGTCACGGAAGCCGCCTGCTGCGAGGCGCAGAAGAGCTGCGTGTTCCGAGGCCCGTTCGTCCGCGATGCCCATGAGCGCGGCCGCCGTCAGGTGCGGGACGTGGGACACGACAGCGACCAGCGCGTCGTGGCGGTTCGGATCGAGCGCGACCACGTCTGCCCCGAGCGATCGGGCGACGGTCGCAACGGTCGCGTAGTGGTCCGAATCGGTTCCCTCCACCGGGGTCAACACCCAGACGGCACCTTCGAACAATGTCCCGGTCGCCCCGTCGACGCCGAGTTGCTCCGAGCCCGCCATCGGGTGCCCCCCGACGAATCGCGGATCGGAGATCTCCGCCACCACGCTCGCCTTCACCGAACCGACGTCGGTGACCACGCCCTTCGTCTCGGCCAGTGCGCGGCGGACGGCGTCTGGGATCGAGCGGACCGGCACGGCGACGACGGTCAGATCCGACTCCGGGTCGAGGCCGATCGCGTCGATCACGCCCAACTCGACGGCTCGCTCCTGAGAAGCGGGGTCCGCGTCGATACCCGAGACACGCCAACCCTGGGCGCGCAGCGCGATACCGACCGAACCCCCGATGAGTCCGGTGCCGATGATCGAAGCCCGCCTGGGCTCGCCGTTAGGTGCCATCACCCGGAGGTCAACCGGGAAGGTCGTCGCGCAGGCTGGCAGCGTCACGCAGATAGACGTGGCGGAGTTCCTCGCGCGTCCGGTCGGTGTTCAGGTGGGCCAGCACCCGGATACAACGTGGCATCGAACCCGGGACCGGGATTTCGCGGGCGCACATGAGCGGAACGTCGCCGAGACCGATGGTGCGTGCCGCGGTGGCCGGGAACGCGGAGACGAGGTCCTCGGTGGTGGTGAACCAGATCGAGATCAGATCGTCGTGGTCGACACCATTGCGTTCGAACATCGCTTCGAGCAGTTCGACGGTTCGGGCTGCGATCTCCTCCGCCGAGTCGACGGCGGCGGTCGTCGCACCGCGGAGGGCTCGGACGGCGTTGGGCATCGCGGCGATCGTAGTGGTGGGCGTCCGGTCCCCTTCACGCCGGATCGGCGAGGGCGCGTTCGAGCGCCCGAAGCTCGCCGTTGCCGAGGGGGCGCCAGCGTCCCGGTGCAAGGCGCGGATCGGCGATCGGACCGATGCGCACACGGATCAGGCGTCGAACCGGGTGACCGACCTCCTCGAGCATCCGGCGAACCTGCCGGTTCCTGCCCTCGTGGATCGTGAGGCGGACGAGGTTGGGTGACAGGAGTGACGCCTTGGCGGGTGCGGTTCTCCCGTCGGCCAGGTCGACGCCTTCCCGGAGACGGCGAACGGCTGCCCGGCTCGGTTCACCGTCCACCTCGGCGAGGTACTCCTTCTCCAGGCCGTGGGACGGGTGCGCGATCCGCTGGGCCAGGTCGCCGTCGTTGGTGAGCAGCAGTAGCCCCTCGGTGTCGAGGTCGAGGCGACCGACCGGGAACACCCGCGGTTCAGCGGGGACGAGTTCGACGACGGTCGTGCGACCGTGAGTGTCCGACGCGGTGGTGACCACGCCGGCGGGCTTGTTGAGCAGGAAGTGCACGAGACCTGGACGCACGCCGATCGGGATGCCGTCCACTGCGACCCGATCGACTTCGGGGTCGACCCGTCGACCGAGCTCGGCCACTTCACCGTTGACCGTGACGAGCCCGTCCGCGATCAGTTCCTCACAGGCCCTACGGCTTCCGAAGCCGACGCGGGCGAGGACCTTCTGGAGGCGCTCGCCCTGCGGGGCATCGGTCACTGCTCCGGTGGCGGGTCCGCCAGGGGAAGCTCGGCCTCGCTCGGCTTCGGTGGCTCCGCGCGGAGGCTGCGTTCCAGTGCCTCCATCACCTCGGCGTTCGGGAACAGCTCGGCGATCGGTGGGAGATCGTCCAGCGAATCGAGGCCGAGGCGCTCGAGGAACTCCTGGCTTGTCCCGAACAACGTCGCCTGGCCGGGGCCGGGATCACGGCCGACCTCGACGATGTATCCCCGCTGCTGGAGGGTCCGCATCACCCCGTCGACGTTCACGCCCCGGATCGACGCGACCTGAGCGCGCGACAGGGGCTGCTTGTAGGCGACGATCGCGAGTGTTTCCAGCGCTGCGGCCGACAGGCGAGCCGTCTGTCCTTCGAGGACGAAACGCTCGACGTATGGGGCTAGATCCGCGTGGCTCTGGAACCGGTATCCGCCGGCCACCTTCGCGAGGACGAAGCCTCGCCCGTCTGCCTCGTAGGCCTCGGACAGACCCCGACAGAGGTCCTCCACCGTCGACGGCGAGACCTCGAGGAGCTGCGCAAGCAGATGGGTCTCGACAGGTTCCTGGGCGACCATCAGAATCGCCTCGATGGCCCGCGCCGCCTCCGGCTGGGGTGCCATCGGATCAGCCCTCGTAGCTGTCGATACGGCCGCTGATCTCGGCGAAGACGGAACGGTTCTCGTCGTCGAGTTCGCCGCCGAGCCAGGTGATGGTGAGTTCGCCGAAGGTGGTCGGCTGGTCGAGATCGATCAGACCTTGCTTGAACAGCTCCAGCACGGCCAGGAAGCGTACGACGACCTCGAGGCGCTCCACCAGGGCACCGGTGAGACGTCGGAACGTGATGCGCCCGACCCGCGGCAACTCGTCCACCAGTTCGTTGACCGCCTCGGTGACGCTGAGGCCGTTGCGGTGGATGTGGTCGATCTCGACCCGAAGCTCCGGCTTCGGTGTGAGAGCACGGATGAAGGCGTCCCGCAGGTCGGCTCCGGTGACACCTGCGAGCAGATCCGGGGCGAGATCCACGTAGCGCTCGTCGAGCCCGGCGGTCCGCGGGAACGAGAGGCTCGCCTCGTCGGCCAGGGCCGACAGCAGCAGGGCGGCGTCCTTGAAGGTCTTGCACTCCACGAGGCGCGCGAGCAGGAGGTCCCGCTCCTCCCACAGCGCCAGTTCGTCGTCGAGGTCGACGTCGGAGTCCTCGGGAAGGAGCCGCCGGGTCTTCAACTCCACCAACGTCGCCGCGATGAGCAGGAACTCGGTGGCGACTTCGAGGTCGAGGCGGTCCATCCGGTCCAACTCGGCGAGGTAGGCGTCGACGATCTTCGACAGTGACACCTCGTAGAGGTCCACCTGCTCGTCGAGGATCAGGTGCAGGAGCAGGTCGAACGGACCTTCGAAGACCTTGGTCTGCACGTCGTAGCTCACGGAGCAGAGGCTAATGACAACGGTGTCGTTTCGTCCAGCACCTATTCGCCCACCTCGGAACTGCCTTGGGGAGCCGTTCAGGCAGACCCTTAGGATCGGCAGCCATGACCCGCGTGTTCTCCGGCATCCAACCGACCGGCAACGTCCACCTCGGCAACCTGCTGGGGGCGCTGGTCCACTGGGTCGAGGACCAGCACCGCTCCGACAGCCTGTACTGCGTCGTCGACCTGCACGCGTTGACCTTCCCCCAGGATCCGACCGAGCTGCGCTCGACCACGCTCCGTCTCGCCCAGCTCCTCCTGGCCATCGGCCTCGACCCCGATGTCTGCACGCTGTTCGTGCAGAGCCACGTCCCGCAGCACACCCAGGGTGCGTGGATCATGGAGTGCACGGCATCGGTCGGCGAGCTGAGGCGCATGACCCAGTTCAAGGACAAGTCAGCGAAGGCGCAGTTCGTGTCCGGTGGGTTGTTCACCTACCCGGCGCTCATGGCCGCGGACATCCTCCTCTACGACGCCACCCACGTCCCGGTCGGTGACGATCAACGTCAGCACGTGGAGTTGACCCGCGATCTGGCCGAACGGTTCAACTCCCGTTACGGGCAGACGTTCGTGATTCCGGAGGCGACCTACCCGAGAGCCGGTGCGAGGGTCATGGACCTCCAGGCGCCGACCTCGAAAATGTCGAAGTCGGCCGAGAGCGCAGCCGGCACGATCCTGGTACTCGATGAGCCGAAGGCAATCGAACGCAAGATCAAACGCGCCGTCACCGACACCGAGACCGAGGTCCGCTACGACGTAGCCGCCAAGCCCGGTGTGTCGAACCTGCTGTCGATCCTCGGTGCGGCCACCGGACGCACACCCGAGGAAGCAGCGGTGGGCTACAGCCAGTACGGGCCGCTCAAGACCGATACGGCCGAAGCCGTCGTCGAACTCCTCCGCCCGATCCAGGCCCGCTACACCGAGCTCGCCGAGGATCCCGCCGAGACCCGTCGGCTACTGGCCGTCGGCGCCGGCAAGGCTGAGGAGATCGCAGCCGCCACCCTGGCAAGAGCCAAGGAGGCCCTTGGCCTCCTCCCCGGCTGATAAGAACCGGTTCAGTCGTCGTCGGCGGCCTTCAGCGCCTCGCCGATCTCCAGCGGAACCGTCCACTTCTCCGGCGGTAGGTGGTGCTCCGCGGTCCAGGCGATCGTCAACGGCGCGGACCCGGCCATACCCAACAGATCCGCTCCGAGCTGAGGGTGGTCCACGTAGAGGCCGACCCTGCGCGTGAAGCCACGGGTCTCGACCCATGCCTTCGCCATCTCACGACCTGCCACCTTCATGGAGATCGTGGCGATGACACGACCGTAGGTACCGAGGCCCGAGACGGACTTGCCGCAGTCGTGGAGCAGAGCGGCAGCGAGTACCGGCCTGGTCGCCTCGTTGCCGAGTGAGCGCTCCACCCGCCGGGCGACCTGGGAGGCGTGGCGCTGGTCGGCGCGCGACATCCGGTGCCACACCTCGACCTCCGACGGCAGGAGCTGTGACGCGACCCAGTCGCGGTCCTTCGCAGGTACGCCGAACGGGACCAGGGATCCCGCGAAACGTTTGGCCAGATGCCCGAAACCGGCCACCGCTCAGGCGTGATCTATGCAGTACCGGGCGGCCGGCATGGCCTCGAGGCGCGGTTCGGCGATCGGGTTCCCGCAGACCTCGCAATTCCCGTAGGTGCCGGCATCGAGTCGTCCGATCGCGGCCTCGACCTCTGCGAGCTGGTCCCGGAAGTTGGCCGCCAAGGTCAGGTACTCACCCTGTTCGGCCGCCACCTGTCCGGAGTCGGCGAAGTTCTCGTCGACGTTGGCCCCGTTGGTGGGGTCCAACTCTTCGATCTGTCGATGTAGGTCGGCCTGTTCGGCCTCGAGCGAGGCGCGAACACGGCTCACGTCGATGCTGGTCATGGCCCCAGGGTACTCGCTGAGAGCGTGCGCAGGACCGCGATCAGTGCTGGAGAAGCGCACGGGGATGCGCGGCCCGGTAAGCGGCCGCGAGTCGCTCGGTGGACACCAACGTGTAGGTCTGGGTGGTGCTGATCGAGGCGTGTCCGAGCAGTTCCTGCACGGCTCGGATGTCGGCCCCGTGGTCGAGCATGTGGGTGGCACAGGAGTGGCGCAGGACGTGGGGGCTCAACCTGTCCGCCAGACCGACCTTCTCTCCCGCCCGGTGCACGGCCAACCAGGCTCCCTGCCGAGACAGCCGACCGCCCCGGGTGTTGAGCAGCAGGGCTTCCTGGTCGCCGCGACGTGCCCAGCGATCCGGCTCCATCAGCGGGCGGCCGCCCGGCCCCAACCAAGCGACGAGGGCACGCAGAGCGGGGTTGCCGATCGGCACGATCCGCTCCTTGGCGCCCTTTCCGAACGCACGGATCAGCCCTCCGTCCAGATCGACGTCCGCGAGGGACAGGCCGACCAGTTCGGAGATCCGCAATCCCGTCCCGTAGAGGATTTCGAGAACGACCCGGTCCCGTCGGGCCAACGGTTCGTCCCCGGTCACGGCATCCAGCAGGAGGAGCACCTCGGCTTCCGAGAGCGCCTTCGGCAGGCCACGTGGCACCTTCGGCATCTCGACGGTCGCCGTCGGGTCGCTGCGCCCCTCCTTCTCCTCGGCCAGGAATCGGTGCAGTCCGCGGACGGCCACGAAGGTCCGCTTCACCGACGACTCGGCGCGACCGCTCGCGCGGAGGTCGCCCACGAAGGCTGCGATGTCCTCGTCGGTGACGGTAGCGATGGTCAGCGAACGGTCGTCCAGCCAGTCGACGTAGGCGCGCAGGTCCGTGCGGTAGGCGCTCAGCGTGTTCGGGCTACGTCCACGTTCGACGCGCAACCACGTCAGGAGATCGAGCACCTCGACGGGCAGGTCCTCGTCGATCGTCCGCCCGGAGGCCAAGCCGTCAGCTCCTCAGGTGCTCTCGCGCCAGGAGAAGTCCGACGATCGTCTTCGCGTCACCCAGCCGACCGTCGGCGGACATGGCCACGACGTCGTCGAGGGAGATGCGCTCCACTGTCATCGCCTCCTCCTCGGGGCCCTGGCGGTTCGCCTCCACCGCAGTGAGCCCTGTCGCCATGTAGAGACGAACGAACTGGTCCGAGAACCCTGCCGCGACGTGGTACTGAGCGACGAGTTCGAGCGTCTGTGCCTCCAGGCCGACCTCCTCGACCAGTTCCCTGCGGGCCGCGTCCTCGTACGCCTCGCCGGGCACGTCGCAGAGACCAGCGGGGATCTCGAGGATCTCGCGGTCGATCGGGCCGCGGTACTGACGGACGAGGGTCACGGTGCCGTCGTCGTGCAACGGCACCATCGCCACGACCTCCTCGTTGCGGACGACGTCACGCTGGAAGCGCTTCCCGTCCGGGCCTTCGAAGGTCGCCCGCATCACCCGCATTCGGGCGAGGTCCGCGATGACCTCGTCGCCGACGTGACGGAACCCGGTCACGGTCAGGCCACCTCGGCCGGCGTGGACTCCCGGGCTGCGTCGGTCCGATCGGCGGCCTCCGGCGGGAACAGGTGCGGGGCACGACCTTCCGCCCGGGCGAGCGCGGCACCGATGAACTCGCGGAACAGCGGGTGCGGGTTCGTGGGTCGGCTCTTGAACTCGGGATGGGCCTGGGTGCCGACCCAGAAGGGATGGCCGTTCAGCTCGATGAACTCGACGAGCCGGTTGTCCGGTGAGGTGCCTGACAACACGAGATCGGATTCCTCGAAGCGGCTCCTGTAGCTCGGGTTGAACTCGTAGCGGTGCCGGTGACGCTCGGACACGACGGTCTTCCCGTACGCCTCGGCGACCTTCGACCCGGGAAGCAACTCGGCGACGTAGGCCCCGAGGCGCATCGTCCCGCCGAGGTCGGTCACGTCGCGCTGGCTGTCCATGAGGTCGATCACGGGGTGCGGCGTCGAGGCGTCGAACTCCGACGAGTGCGCACCGGCGAGACCGAGGACGTTGCGGGCGAAGTCGATCGTCATCACCTGCATGCCGAGACACAGGCCGAGACACGGGATCTGGTTCTCGCGGGCATAGCCGGCAGCTGCAACCTTGCCCTCCACACCTCGCTCGCCGAAGCCGCCCGGGATGATCAGGCCGTCGAGGTCCCGAAGCCGTCCAGCGGCGAGCAGTCCCTCGACGTCCTCCGCCTGAATCCACTCGATCTCGACCTTGGCTCCATGGTGGAAGCCTCCGTGCTTGGCCGCCTCGACGACCGAGAGGTAGGCGTCGATGAGGGTGACGTACTTGCCGATGAGCCCGATTCGGACGGGTTTCGTCGCCGCTTCCACCCGGTCGACGAGCGCATCCCACTCGGTGAGGTCGGGCTCGACCTCGTCCAGGCGAAGGATCCTGCACACCTCGGCGTCGAGGCCCTCCTCACGGAGCACCAGCGGGATCTCGTAGATGTTCGCCGCGTCCGCGCAGTTCACGACCGCTTCGGGCGCAACGTCGCAGAGGTTCGAGATCTTGCGCTTCAGGTCACCCGAAAGAGCCTGGTCGCTGCGGCAGACGATGGCGTCGGGCTGGATGCCTCGGCTGCGCAGTTCGGTGACCGAGTGCTGGGTCGGCTTGGTTTTCTGCTCGCCCGACGGCCCGATGAACGGCACGAGGGTCACGTGGACGTAGCAGACGTTGTCGCGACCGACGTCGAGGCGGAACTGCCGGATCGCCTCGAGGAACGGGAGGATCTCGATGTCACCGACCGTGCCTCCGACCTCGGTGATCACGACGTCCACATCGGGGCCGGTGAGCTTCGTGATGCGCCGCTTGATCTCGTCGGTGATGTGCGGGATCACCTGGACGGTCTTGCCGAGGTAGTCCCCTCGCCGTTCCGCCGCCAACACCGCCGAGTAGATCGATCCGGTCGTCGCATTGGAGGCTCGCGAGAGGTTCTCGTCGATGAAGCGTTCGTAGTGACCGAGGTCGAGGTCGGTCTCGCCGCCGTCGTCGG
>JAGQSN010000167.1 GCA_020439555.1 Acidimicrobiales bacterium
TCCTCGTAGGCCTTGTGCGGCTTCAGGTTCGCGATAGTGCCGATGAGGACCCGGTCGTCGTCGACCCCGAGCTCGCTTCGCACCCGGTCCCGGTCGGCTCGCGAACGGATCTCGTCCACGTCCACACCGTGAATCTCCGTCACCGAAACGGAGCGGATCGTTTCGGGTGTCGACCGCCGGACCGCATCCGAGACGGTGATGCGCAGAGAGTCGAAGGGCGTCGTCGCGAGATCGAGGGCCCTCACCGCCGGGTGGTGGCTTCCCCACACGTTGTGCAGGGTCGTCACCACGATCGGCCGGGACCTTTCGGGGAGGGACCGGACCGCGAGTCGGGCGCCCGACGCGACGAGCGGGGAGTGGGCATGCACCACGTCGAACCGGCCTTCGGCGACGAGGCGGCGAAGGCGTGTCACCCAGCGTGGGTCGAAGCCCGGAACGCCGTGCAGGTCGTGCACGGCGACTCCTTCGGCCTCGATCGCCGGCACGAGGTCGACGTGGGTCGGCAGCAAGTGGGCGACCGTGTATTCGAAGCTCGATCGGTCACGGTTGGCCGCGGCCAGCAGGACGAGCGTCTCGGCTCCTCCGGCGTTCAGTCCCTTGATGACGTGCAGGACGCGAATCACGAACCGCCGCCGGACCGAGGTGGCACGACCGGTGCGGCCGTGGACGGGGATGGATGGAGGCCGTGGCGTCGGAGCAGAGCGTCGAGGTCCTGGACGCGTCGGTCGAACGTGTGGCCCTCGAGGACGATCGTCCGCGCGGTCGCGGCGCGTTCGCTCCATCCGGCCGGGTCCGCCGCCTGGTCGTCCAGGAGCGAAGCAAGCTCTTCAGGTGTGCGCCAGGTCGGCACGGAACCACCGAAACGTTCCTCGATCTCGGGAACGTGGTCGCTGATGACCGAGGCTCCCGCCGCCGTTGCGTCCAGGACACGGTTCGAGACGAAGCCCCACAGGCGCATCGTCTCCCAGTGGTCGTTCAACACCACCGAGGACGAGGCGTAGATCGCGGGAAGGTCCTCGAACGCTGCGTAACCCGGTACGAGCATGTCGTCGTCGACGATTCCTTCCCAGCCGAGTCCGTGGATGGTGAGTCGGTGCCCGGCGGCGAGGGCCGCGTCGACCGATGTGCGCCGCACGCCTCGGGTGTTCGCAACGACGGTCACGCCGTGACGTGCGCCAGAGGCCGCGTCGGGTCGGAAGAGTCGAGGTTCGGTCGCCTGTTCGAACACCTCCACCGGTGTCGAGGTCAGCGTGGCGATGTAGTCCGCGTAGCGCTCCGAGGCGACGAGCAGGAGGTCGGCCTCGTCGCACTCACGGACCGACAGTGCTTCGGGGTGGCTGATGAGCCAGATGACGTGCACCTGGCCGGGCGAGCGACGAACCGGTTCCAGACCCCGTAGCACCAAGTGGACGTCCTGGCTGCGACCGCTCGGCGACTCCACCTCGGCGATGGTCTGCCGCGTCGCTTCCAGACCGGCTCTACGGACCGCGTCGACGAACAACCCTGCGAAATGCCAGTCACCGGAATGTGCGGCGATCTTGCGGGACGGCGTCGCCGTCGTCACGACGAGTGACCAGTCGGCAGATCCGCTCGCAGGATGGCCGGCAGCGTTCGCGGTCCGACGGAGCCGGGGACCGTGGCGGTCGATGATCGCCGCCCAGCCCGGGCCGTCCGACACCGGTCGCTCGCGGAGTTCGACCCGCCGGCGTGGATGATCGGGTTCGACGGCCCGTGCCGACGCGACCGCGACGACGGATCCGCCGTCACGGGTGGCACGCAGAGCCAGGTCGACGATGGCCGTCGTCACGTCGGTCAGCGGTCCGAGGCCACCGGCGTCGACCAGTTCGTCGCGCCGCATCGCGACCGCACCGCCGATCGCGATGTCGACGGTCGAGGTGGAGCCCGACGAGGGGATCGGCTCGGACACTGGCGTGGAGCCGACGAGGGTCAGGCGTCCGCCCGCGGAACGGACCGCACCAGCGTGGGCGCTTCGCCGGTCGTCGGGGTGCAGCGACGTCGGCACGGCGGCCACCACGTCCGGACGGTCCACCGCATCGACGAGGGCTGCGACGTCCGATGCACCGATCCGCACACCGGGAGCGACGAGTACGACGATCTCCGCCGTAGAGGCCGAGATCGCGTCGTCGACCGCACCTCGCTCGACGATCGTGCGTCCCGGTTCGGGTGAGTCGCCGTCGATGACGAACACCTCGACGTTCGGTCCGACCGGGCCCAGGGAGGTCTCCTGGACCGTCGAGGGCGGCCGACCGAGACCGGGGTCCGCTCTGGCGGCGATGTTCCGGGCGTGGCCCAGGACCGTGCGTGCCGCTCCGCCCAGACGGTCCTGGAATGCCTTGGTTCGTCGATCGATCGCGATTGCTGCCCTGACCAGGGGGCGCTTCTGGACCCGAGCGGCCTCGACGCGGCGATCCGCCGCGACAGACCGCCAGTAGGCGGTCGCCGCCTCTTCGGCCTCGAGGCGGTGGTCCCGTTGCTTCTCCTCGGCGCCGACCCGATCGAAGTCGGGGTTCGGGACGGTCACCGGCTGCGCATCGGGCTGCGTGGCATGGGCGTGAGGATAGGACCGAACCCTTGGTGCAGGGGGCGATCTCGTTCGCATGTCATCATGACGCCGTGCACGTCCTCCACCTGGTCGGTCGAAGTCACCGACGTGGTGCCGAACAGGTGGCGTTGGAACTGGCGGCAGAATTGACCCGCCTCGGACACCGGAACGAACTGAGGGCGATCGGACCGGGCCACGAGGGCGAGACCGTGGCGGACCTACCGACGCTCACGTCCTCCACTCGCCACCGTCCTGTGACCCTGGCGCGGGCGGCGATGGAACTCCGACCCTCGATCGCGTCGGCGAAGTTCGACGTGGTGCTCGCCCATGGCGGTGCCGCAGTCCTCGTCGCGGCGATGGCGTCGCCGCGACGGCCGCCGAAGATCGTGTGGCAGACGATCCTCGGGTTGGCGGACCGTTCGTTCCGGGGTGCCGACGTCGTGCTGTGGAAATCCGTGGCGAGGCGACTCGACGCGGTCGTCGCACTCACTCCGCCGATGGGCGAGGAGGCGCGGCGACTCGGCTTCCGGGGACCGATCTGGAACCTCCCGAACGCCCGCGGAACCGCGCGTTTCGCCGGTCTCGACCGCGCTGCGGCGGCCGCCACGCTCCGTAGCGAGATCCGCGTGCCGGCCGGTGAGCACCTGGTCGGATTCGTCGGGTATCTCGTGGATCAGAAGCGGCCGGAGCGTGCCGTGGACCTCCTGACCGAGATCGCCGACCGCGAACCCGTGGCGCATCTCGTCGTCGTCGGATCCGGTCCGCTGGCGGCAGCCGTTCGCCGCCGGGCCGAAGCAGCCGGGGTCGCTGATCGGGTGCACATGCTCGGCCACCGCGACGACGTCGCGGAGATACTCGCGGGGCTCGACGTCCTGGTGGTCACGAGCAGCGACGAAGGCGTGCCAGGCGTTGTGATCGAAGCTGCCATGGCAGGTTGTCCGGTCGTGACGTATCGGTTGGGAGGTGTGTCCGACGTCGTTCTCGACGGCTTGACCGGGAGGGTCGTCGACGGTGAGGACGTTCAGGCGATGGCGGCCGCGGTGTCGGCAGTGCTCGACGACCCAGCCTCGCGGCGCCGGATGTCGGATGCCGCGAGGGATCACTCCCGCAACTTCTCGATGTCGGAGATCGCGTGCCGATATGAGAGTCATCTGCTCGAACTGTTCGAAACCGACTCTGTGAACGACCACGTACGGTGAGTAATTCATCCCGTTTTCGTCACATCGACCGATGAAGTGAAGTAGGGTCCGTATCCGCTCGCCGGGTGGAGGGGACTCCGCAGGACGACCGGCACGTGGAGGAACGAAGTGGGGAACCGGGGCCGAGGGCACCAGACCACTATGCGGGCCGAGCAGGTTCTTCCCGAGCGCGTCTATCTGTGGGCGCGGGGCACCGAAGGTCTCAGCCTCGTGCTGCTCGACGTCGGAATCGTCTTCGGTGCCTGGTGCATCGCCACGGCCGCCGCCCTGGCGGCGCTGGAAAGGTCGATGAGCCTGGGCACCTTCCTCGCAGGTGTGGCCTTGGCCACCATCGTGCAGATAGTCCTGCACCGCGCGGCCGGCATGTACGGACCCGTGTGGCGCTACGCCTCGGTGGAGGAGGCCCTGCGGGTCGTGACCGGGGTCCTCGTGGGGTCACTGCTCGCGACTCTCGCCCTGGCGCTCGTCCGATTCGGAACCGATCACTTCTTCCCCCTGGTGATGGCGCCGCCACTGGCTGCCCTCCTCTCTCTGCTGGCCTGTGGTGGCGTGCGCTTCCAGGCGAGGCTCTTCGCCGTGTCCCGTATCTCCGCGGCAGAGGTCGACGAGCGGCTGCGGACCGTGATCGTCGGTACCGCGAACGACGCTGCGCCGCTGGCCAACGAGCTGCGCACGACGGCGACGGACAGGGAGCTCGAGGTCGTCGGTTTCATCCCTACCGACCCCTCCCTCCCTGGCAAGTCCCTCCGCGGGATCCCTGTCCTCGGCACGGTCGACGAGCTCGAGGATGTCTGCCGGAAGCACCGGGTCGAGCGCATCCTCATCACAACCTCGCCGAACGACCAGGGCACCCCGTACATCCTCGAGCGGGCCTTGGCGACCGATGCGCAGGTCAAGGTGCTGCCTGCCTCGGCCGACCGTGTCAAGGGACCGCTCGTCAACAGCCTTCGTGACATCGACGTCACGGATCTGTTGGGCCGGAAATCCGCAGTCGTCGACGGGGAAGGGATCGAGGACTACATCCGCGGGGCAACGGTCCTCGTAACCGGTGCCGGCGGATCGATCGGCAGCGAGATCTCCCGGCAGGTGAGCTCATACGGTCCCGCGAAACTGATCGTGCTCGACCGTGACGAGACTCTGCTGTACGAGTTGATGTCGGGCTCACTCGCAGGTTCGGGCGCCGTGCCCGTTCTCGCCGACATCTGCGACTCGGTGTTCATCCAACAACTGTTCCGCCAGCATCGACCGGACGTCGTCTTCCACGCCGCGGCTCAGAAGCACGTGCCGATCCTCGAGCATTTCCCGACGGAGGCGGTTCGGGTCAACGTTCTGGGCACGCTCACCGTCGCCCAGACCGCGGCCGACAGCGGCTGTAGGCGGTTCGTGCACATCTCCACCGACAAGGCGGCCGATCCCTGTTCGGTGATGGGGGCGACCAAGCGGGCGGCCGAGCAGGTCGTCTTCGAGATCGGCAGGCGCCACGATCTGGCATTCGTCGCCGTGAGGTTCGGCAACGTTCTCGCGAGCCGGGGGAGCGTCGTTCCCACCTTCCTCCGCCAGATCCTCGACGGTGGACCGGTGACGGTGACGAGCGCCGAGATGACGCGTTACTTCATGACTATCCCCGAGGCGGTGAGCCTCGTGCTCCAGGCCGGTTCCATGGCGGTCGACGACGCACGCGTCTACCTGCTGGACATGGGAGACCCGGTGCCGATCCTGAGCCTCGCCCGGCAGATGATCCGACTGGCCGGACTCCGACCCGAAGAGGACATCGAGATCCGTATCACGGGCATCCGTCCCGGAGAACGTCTCCATGAGCGGCTTCACGATGACGCCGAGGTCGTGGAGCCGGCCGGGCACCCGTCGATCAGCGCCTTGGACCCGAAGGCCACATGGGATTGGGAAGAGCTGGCGAAGCAGCTCGAGGGTCTGCGAAGTGCCGTCCGTCAACGTGACGAGCAGAACGTCAGAGGTCGGCTCGAAGACATGCTGCGTGCCGGTGGGGTGGACGTCACCCTGCGCGACGCAGGCAGCAGGCCGGGCTGGAGCTCGTGACGGGCACCGCCGACGGTACGCGCGGGGTTGTCCGACCAGCCTCCCGGCGGAGCCTTCGATGACCTCGGGATCCCATCGCGCCCGCAGCCCGAAGGTCCTGCACGTGACTACCTCGGACTCGAGTCTCGACCTTCTGCTCCGCCCCCAGTTGGAGGCCATACAGGCCGCGGGCTACGAGGTCGTCACCGCTTCGGCGCCGGGCCGGTACGTGGCCGCCGTGGAAGCGAGCGGGATCCGTCACATTCCGCTCCACCACGCGACTCGGTCGATGGACGTGAAGCGGGACGCAGCCGTGGTCCGCGAGTTCTTCGGCATCCTCCGCTCGGAGAGACCCGACATCGTGCACACGCACAACCCGAAGCCTGGTTGGTTCGGTCGGGTCACCTCTCGGCTGGCCGGTGTACCGGTCGTGGTCAACACGGTGCACGGCCTTTACGCGACGGCCAGCGATCCTCGCTACAAGCGATACATCGTCTATTCCTTGGAGCGCGCGGCGGCGGCCTTCTCCGACCTGGAACTCGTGCAGAGTTCCGAGGACGTCGACGTCCTGCGCAAGCTTCACGTCCCCGACGATCGACTCGTCACCCTCGGCAACGGCGTCGATCTGAACCGGTTCGACGTACCCGACCCGGCAGTCCGGCAGGCAGCACGTGCCGCTCTCGGAATCGCCGACGACGAGATCGCGGTTGGTGTCGTGGGTCGCCTCGTGTGGGAGAAGGGGCTCCGCGAGGTATTCGAGGCGAGCCGCCGTCTGCCCACACGAGTGCCGGGTCTCCGCTTCCTCGTGGCCGGCCCGCTCGACCCGGAGAAAGCCGACGGACTTCTCGGCCCCGACCTCGATCAGATCACCCGTCAATCGGGCGTCGAGTTCCTGGGGGAGCGAACCGACATCGAATCCGTGTACGACGCGCTGGACGTCTACCTTCTCGCCTCCCACCGCGAGGGCTTTCCCCGCTCGGCCATGGAAGCCGCGGCGAGCGGTGTGCCCGTCGTCGCCAGCAACATCCGTGGCTGTCGGCAGGTCGTGGAGCACGGAGTGACGGGCCTGCTCTTCGGTGTCGGCAGGGTGGGTGAGCTTTGTGACGCGGTCGCCAAGCTCTCCCTCGACCAGTCCCGCCGCGAGAGGATGAGCAAGGAGGCGCGGCGCAAGGCAGAGGCGGACTTCGACCAGGACCGGGTCATCGGCACCGTGCTCGACGCCTACGACCGCCTGCTCGCGGCGAAGGGGATCCCCGCAGCGCAAGGCTGAGTGCCGCGGGTATCGGCCGTCCGGCCTGATCGGACGACGATCGGATCAGCTGAGACCGGCAGCGATGGCGGCGGCGATGTCCGCCAGGTCGGCGTGGGACAGCTTGCTGTGGAACGGCACCGACACGGCTCGGGAGAACACGTCCTCCGTCACGGGAAGGACCGGGTCGTCCATGTGGCTGAAGATCGGCTGACGGTGGATGGGTGGGAAGTAGCGACGATGCTCGATCCTCGCGTCGTCCAGCGCTGCAGCGACATCCTCACGTCGATCCGCCGGTACGAGCACCGTGTAGAAGAGGTACGGGTGATCCCGATCCTCCGCAGCGACCGGGGATACGGCGCCGGGAACCTTCGCCAGCAGATCATCCAGGACGACGGCATTGGCTCGCTTGGTCGCCAGGATCCCGTCCAGACGGCCGAGTTGCACGGCACCTATGGCGGCCTGCATCTCGGTGATGCGCCAGTTGTAGCCCAGGATCTCATGGTGGTACTGCTTCGACATCCCGTGGTTGCGAAGCAGTCGGAGATCGTGTGCCGTCTTCTCGTCGTCGGTCGTGATCACCGCTCCCTCACCGGTGGTGATGTTCTTGGTGGGGGTGAAGCTGAACATGGCGCTGTCGCCCCACGAACCGACCGGGCGGTCCCGGTACGTGGCGCCGTGAGCCTGCGCTGCATCCTCGAGGAGCGCGACGCCGGCGTCGTCGGCGATCCGACGCAGCGATGCCAGGTCCGCGGCCTGGCCCGCGTAGTGGACGGGCACGATTGCACGCGTGCGGTCGGTGATCCGTCGAACCACGTCGGACGGGTCGAGGGTGAACGTGTCGGGAAGGATGTCGGCGAACACGGGGGTCGCCCCGACGTGGCACACCGCGGTGGCGGTACCGATGAACGTCAGTGAGGGCACGATCACCTCGTCGCCCGGTCCGATACCGGCGGCCAGGTACATGGCGGCGAGGCCGACCGTCCCGTTGGCCATCGCGACGGCGAACTCGGTCCCGTGGCGTTGCGCCATCGCAGCCTCGAACCGTCGGGTGGCGGGGCCGTTCGTGAGGATCCCGGACGCGAGGACTTCGCGGACGGCGTCCATCTCCTCGTCGCCCATGACTGGTGCTGCCAGCCGGATCCGCGGTTGCGGCCTGTCAGCGGCGCCACCGACGGAAGCCAACGGGTCATAGGCATCGACTGCCTGGTCGGTCATTCGGAAGCTCCCCTGAACTCGGGCATCGTGGCGTGGCCC